>JAFMHC010000105.1:0-1186 GCA_017854775.1 Gammaproteobacteria bacterium
ACTCGACGGCGACACTACCATCATTGCAAACACTAGTTTGGTAGCCAGCTTCGACTAAATAGTCGCTCAAAAGCTGGGCGATTTTGGGCTCATCTTCGACTATCAGTATGCTTTTTTGATCGCTCATAACTAGCCTAGAGTGCGGGGAGTGTAATTTGAATTCGAATACCACCGAACGGTGATTGCCCTGCGATAATTTGGCCTTGGTGAGCTTCTACAATATTTTTACAAATTGTCAAACCCAAACCAGCGCCACCTAAACTTCGATTTCTTGATTCCTCAATGCGGAAAAGTGGTTTAAATAGAGAATCAAAATCACCCTCGGCAGCACCGGGTGCGCTATCGTCAATGTTAATGATTATATTAGTATCATCTTGATACATTCTAAGTTCAATTACACCTGGAGAGTCAGTATAGTAAATCGAATTGTTAAGTAAGTTTATGAACAATTGCTCCAAGCGTATACTATCTCCGGAAACATAATGCGGGCCGTTAGCATTAACTCCTAAGCGAAGCCCTTGGGTCTTCGCTCTGGAGATAAACGGCTTTACTATGGCATGCAAACTCTCAGCGAGATCAATTTTTTCAAACTCGTATCGGAGCCCACCTACCTCTGATAATGATAACTGATATAAATCATCTATCAGATGCTTTAAGCGATCAGTTTCATGTGACAAAGAATCAATTCCATTAAGATCTAAACTCCTCACTCCATCTTTCATCGCTTCAATCTCACCGGCTAATATAGTCACCGGCGTACGAAGCTCGTGCGAAATATCGGCGAGCCAACGTCGTCGAGAAGCTCTATTTTGCTCCAAAACGGATGAGAGGCGATTAATATCGGCCATTAATTCCCCCAATTCATCCTGTCTGTCATTCGGTAGTTCAATGGCAAAATCGCCTTTAGCTAAAGATCCGATGCCTCTTTTTAGGGTAAAAATCGGCGTTAACAAAGTACGTGACAAAATCCATGAGGCTACGCCAGCCAAAAGGAGAGCTAGCACCGCAATGACAATACTCGCTAAGGTCTGCTGCCGTGCAAATGCCTTTTCTTCCGGTGTGATGGCCTGCGTGAAAACTGACGCTCTTAGCTCACCGATCTGACTTTCGTTATAAATGATCGGCACACTAATAAAATTGGCATTGCTTTCCAGCAGAATATCACCAGCTATATAATTACCACTTG
>JAFMHC010000105.1:1196-14482 GCA_017854775.1 Gammaproteobacteria bacterium
CCACTTGAATTATACAAAGCGGTCTTGCGCACTGGCCCTCTCGGAGGTGGCCCGTTTCTAAACTCTCTATCAAAACCGTCAGGCCCTCTTGGAGGCGGTCTGTTTCTCGACTCTCTATCAAAACCGCCATCGACCCTATCTTCAAAGGAATGTTTTGGCAGAGGCGGCCTGTGGCCAGCTTCGCCTTTTCGTCGCTGAGGGTGCGGTAAACTGCGCCGAAGTATACTGTCGAACGCGGCCGAGGTAGACACACTCCATTGACCGCCGTTGGACTCGTAATGTACCGCCAATGGCGGCGCTAGATTCTGTAAGCGTTCTGCTTCCAAAGAACGACGATAGTCGAGAAATCCATACTCAAAACCCCACCTCGCCAAGCTAATCGTTGTGATTAGCGTGACCGCAGTAAGCCCAAGCAAAGTAAGGAATAATTTTGTACTTATCGATTTCATGGTTTACAAGTATAACGATCGACTAGCCAATTAGAAAACACTCGATTCAAACTCCACATATTCTGCACAATTTGGATTGGCTGATCGTCTTATTACATGGACACTAGCCAGACAGGTGATGTGTTATTGTTTTAATGCAAACTATAATGAACTTGATTAAACGGTTTACGCACTATCGGGGCATATACCCAAAGGGCTCAATACCCTCTGGTTGTTATAAACAATTGTTGATAAAGGTTTGGATCTAGATACTTGATGTCTGAAACGCCGAGCACACTAGAAATAAAAAGTAGCCAAACAAATTCAGTAACTTGGAGCTAGAAATCACCTCCCTCAGGCATTGGCTAGATTTTTGCTAGGTTTTATAAGTGGTAACAATGGATACAATGACCACAGTAAATATTCATTGTGCTGCGTTTTACCCTAGCTAGATCACGATACGATTTTCAGCAGCCACGCAGCAGACCCGATTAACACAACATAATAAGGAGAAGATGATATCAATATGAAAAACTCATTTAACACCCTCGCAAGTATTGAGTCGCACGGTGAGCTGTTTCACTATCACTCGCTTGAAAAGCTGAGTGAAACGTTTGACCTTAAGGCGCTACCGTTCGCACAAAAATTGTTGTTAGAGAATCTACTTCGCCATGAAGATGGTGTCGACATCAGTAATGAGGATATCGAGTTTTTGGCAAACTGGGATCCCAAGCATGAGGCCAACAGGGAGATCTCGTTCACTCCTGCGCGAGTATTGCTGCAAGACTTTACCGGTGTGCCAGCGGTAGTTGACTTAGCCGCGATGCGAGATGCGGTTATAGCGCTTGGCGGAGATGCCGGTCAAATAAACCCATTATCACCGGTTGAATTAGTCATTGACCATTCCGTTCAAGTGGACCGATTTGCCACGCATGACGCACTCGAGTTCAATGCCAAACGAGAGTTCGAGCGCAACAAAGAACGCTACGAGTTTCTGAAATGGGGCCAACAAGCATTTGAAAATTTCTCAGTGGTGCCGCCCGCTACCGGGATAGTTCATCAAGTTAACCTTGAATACCTTGCACGTGTGGTTTTCACTGGCGAGCAAGATAATAAGCGAATGATTTACCCTGACACGCTGGTTGGCACAGACTCCCATACCACCATGATCAACGGTTTAGGGGTTCTCGGATGGGGTGTTGGAGGAATTGAAGCCGAGGCCGCTATGCTTGGCCAACCAATCTCGATGCTGGTTCCGCAAACCGTTGGTTTTAAACTGACTGGACAGCTACCCGAAGCAACAACCGCGACAGACTTGGTGTTAACCGTGGTTAAAATGCTGCGTGAGCACGGTGTAGTCGGTAAGTTTGTCGAGTTTTATGGTGACGGGCTCGACCACCTTCCGGTAGCCGACCGAGCGACTATAGCCAACATGGCGCCGGAGTACGGTGCCACCTGTGGTCTATTTCCAATCGATCACGAGACATTGCGTTACTTGCGTCTCTCTGGTCGAGATAATAAGCAAATCGATTTGATCGAACAGTACGCGAAAGCGCAAGGGATGTTTCGAGAAGCGGGAGACGATCATGCGAACTATTCTGCAACCCTAAGTCTTGATATGAATGATGTGGTACCCAGCATTGCTGGCCCGAAACGACCACAAGATAAAATTCCGCTAACGGATGCTAAGAAGAATTTTGAAGGGATAATGACACAACATCGCCAAGCGCGAGACGCGAAGCAGAGTGTTGATCGTTTCGCCAATGAAGGTGGTAGTATAAGTGATAGTACAAGTGATAGTACAGCCGCCGGCAGTGAGCCGCTAGCGGACAGCGTTGGCGCCCCAGTTGTGATGGGTGACAAAAACTTTGATCTGCACGATGGTGCCGTAGTAATTGCCGCGATCACCTCTTGTACAAACACCTCTAACCCAACTGTTATGCTTTGCGCTGGCTTGCTCGCGCGCAAAGCGGTGGCGCTCGGCTTGCAGTCTAAACCTTGGGTAAAAACATCGCTCGCACCGGGCTCAAAAGTGGTCACCAACTACTTAAAGAAGGCCGGCGTACTTGATGATTTAGAGAGCCTGGGCTTTCATGTTGTTGGATATGGGTGCACTACCTGTATCGGCAATTCTGGGCCGTTACCAAAAGAGATACAGAAAGCTGTACGTGACCATGATCTAGTGGTCTCATCAGTTCTGTCCGGTAATCGAAATTTTGAGGGCCGAATACACTCAGACGTTAAGACCAACTATTTAGCCTCGCCTCCTCTTGTAGTTGCATACGCACTGGCCGGGAGAATGGATATTGATTTATACAACGAGCCATTGGGGGTCGATGCAAAAGGTAATGACGTATTTTTGAAAGAGTTATGGCCAGATAACCAAGAGGTTAAAGAGTGTATTGAGCAAAACATAAACGCCGATATGTTTATCGATAATTATGCAAACCTTCTCGAAGGCAGTGACGAATGGAAGTCAATCGTAACGGGTGAAAGCGATAGTTATCAATGGCAAAACGACTCTACGTATATAAAAAACCCACCCTATTTCATTGATATGTCTACCGATGTGCCTGAACTAGAGGATATTAAAAATGCACGATGCTTGGTAAAATTGGGCGATACCGTCACCACTGATCACATCTCTCCTGCAGGATCGATTCAAGCTGACAGCCCTGCCGGCCGTTATTTACAGCAACAAGGCGTCGAAGTAGCTAGTTTTAACTCTTATGGTTCTCGACGAGGAAATCATGAAGTGATGGTCAGAGGTACCTTTGCAAATGTACGTTTGCGAAACCAACTGGCGCCGCAAACTGAAGGCGGATGGACAACGCATATTCCGAGCAACAAAGTCGTATCGATCTTCGACGCAGCGATGGATTATAAAGCTGATAAGACACCACTAATTGTTCTGGGTGGCAAGGAATACGGAACAGGCTCATCGCGCGATTGGGCCGCAAAGGGAACACTGCTGCTAGGCGTGAAAGCGGTATTGGCCGAGAGCTTTGAGCGTATACATCGATCGAATTTGATTGGTATGGGCGTTATTCCATTGACCTATCTGAACAACGATACGGCAAAGTCCCTTGGGCTCACGGGGCACGAAACATTCAACATATTAGGATTGACAGAGATCGAGCCAAAGGCTAAAGATCGTAGGGTGACCGTCATTGCTAAGGCTGAGAACGGCGATCATGTCGAATTCAGAGCGTTGGTGAGGTTGGATACCCCTAAAGAAATCGAGTACTACCGTCATGGCGGCATTCTCCAGTATGTCTTGAGAGGAATGATCAACAAAAAAAGTTAAGCAAAAAAATTATGTTCATAGAAAGAAACCGAAGTTGAAATGGCTGAATTGAGTACAAGAAGCGAAGCCGACAGTATGGGTGAGGTCTGTGTTTCAAAAGACGCTATGTATGGAGCCCAGACTCAGCGCGCGATCGATAACTTTAAGCTCAGCGATATGAGGTTGCCGAAAAGCTTTATCCTCGCTCTGGCGCAAATCAAAAAGGCGGCGGCGCAGAGCAATGCAAACCTTAAACTGCTCAGCCCTGAATTTGCCGACGCGATTGTCGCTGCAGTAGACGAGGTTTTAGCAGGTCGTCATGCCGATCAATTTCCGGTTGACGTGTTTCAGACAGGCTCTGGAACCAGCACTAACATGAATATGAATGAGGTGATCGCAGCAATAAGTCGACAACGATCGCAACTTGAACTACACCCTAATGACCATGTGAATCTTGGGCAAAGCAGCAATGATGTCATTCCCACTGCGATACAGATCTCAACTGTGTCGCAGATTCAGACCCATCTTGTTCCGGAGTTTCGCTCGTTGATCTGGGCTATTGAAGAAAAATCTCAAGCGCTAAGTCAGATTGTGAAGACAGGTCGCACACACCTGATGGATGCCATGCCAATATCGTTTGGGCAAGAGCTCTCCGGATGGGCCTCTCAATTGCAGTTGGGTATAAGTAATCTGGAGAAATATATGCTGTCAATGGCTGGCCTGCCGCAAGGCGGGACGGCTGTTGGGACCGGCATTAATACTCATGAATTATTCGCAGAGCAGTTTTGTGAAAATCTTAATAACAATCTACGCAGTTCAACGGAGATAGAGCTTCAGCCCTCATTAGAGCCTCAACCCAAAAAAGAGCCTCAGCAAATAATAAAGTTTCAACCCTGTGATAATTTTTTCAGCGCTATCAGCTCTCAAGATTTATCGGTCGGCTTGTCCGGCCACCTTCGTGTTCTAGCAACCTCGCTTTACAAAATATCGACGGATTTGAGGTGGATGAATAGTGGCCCGCTCTCAGGGCTTGCAGAGATAAAACTTGCAGCATTGCAACCTGGCAGCAGTATTATGCCAGGAAAGGTTAACCCCGTGATACCGGAAGCGGTCAGCATGGCGTGTGCTCAAGTTGTCGGAAATGATGCCACCATCAGCATGGCCGGAATGTCTGGTAACTTTCAGTTAAACACAATGCTACCGGTGATCGCCTACAACCTTCTTCAAAGCATCGAACTATTGAGCAACTCAGCCGCACACCTTAACGAGCATTGTATAACAAACTTCTTAGTTAACACTGAACAGGTAGCCAAGAACCTCGAGCAAAACCCTATTCTTGTTACCGCGCTCGCACCAACCATTGGTTATGAAGCTGCTGCAAAGATCGCAAAAAAGGCATATCAAACAGGTAAATCTGTTTTCGAAATTGCCAAGCAAGAAACCGATATTAGCGAGCAAAGATTACGAGAGCTACTTGACCCACTCAATCTAACTAAACAATTCTGACTACTATATTTAGAAAAGCGATTGACTAATACCGAATACAATTTCCGAAGGCCGCGGGATCTGGCTACCAGCCTAAGTATTGCGGCAGCGAGACTATGTTACGGCTATACCATGGGTAATACTTTTTATGTCGGATAGCTTGGCCTTAAATTTGTGCATCGATCAATCTGGCGTCTAGTGTAATAACTTTCAGTCAAAAGGTCGCTGCCACCGAAGCTTAGTGGCAACGATAAAACGGCTTAATCAAGTCCTAGGCTAAGTAACTCAATCTTTGCGGCCGCAACGTAAAGTGCGCTTGCCTTGGTTGTTAATGTTTCTGGCGGAATTAAGCTTGGCCAGTGAGGCTTCAATGATGCTAATAGGGTTAAAGCAGAAGCTTTTGCTGAACTCACCTTGGCACTACCACCATCAATTTCATTTACAATGTCAGCAGCGATCGCGGTGAAGCCTAGGGCGTCTTGATATTCGTGAGCGTTTTGCATTTTACCATCGACCACGGCAATTGCGTATTCTTCGCCGGCCACTCTTAATATTTCAGAAACCAGCTTTAGTTTTTGCGCCGGGGCTAGGCTCTCAGCTTTTACCGCTGCTCCGTTTTCAGCAATAGCGACAACCAAAGTAGCATAGGCGCTTGACACGGCACTATCACCAAGCTCACCTTCAACAGCATCGGAAATACTCAATAACTCAGTTGAGAATCCACTGGTTCCTCTAACGATGAATGCTGGTTCGACCTCAGCATACAACTCACTTTTAGGATGCTTCATATGGGTTTTAGCATGTTCCATATGACCAGCCTTATAAAGCTCATGCCCAACATATAGGTGCCCGCGCATTAAAGCTAATTGAGTTAGATAGGCTATATCGTCGCGACCTAAGTTGACGTCAGAGTCGGCACCCTCGCCTTCGCCATTTGACGGCATCGAGTGATTCATGGCTTTAGCCGGTGCTTCAACCTCCCCTGCAGTTTCTTGCACGATTTCTTGCTCGGTGTCAGCTTGCTTAGATGACGGGGCATCGCAGCCACTTAGGCTAAATGTCGATACGCTTACCAAGGTTATTGCGCCGATACTCGTCCATAATTTTGTTCGTTTGATCATGTTGTACTTACCTAAAAGAAAATTCTATTTTTGATTATCGTATTCAGTAATAATGTTTGGGTATTAATCTAAATTCCTAGTCTCTATTTTATGTCAATTTATATAGATTCATTGCTTGATGAATATTCGCTCATCGCGGTTCAAGATTCTTTAAGTAAGCCATCATTATTCGGAGATGGCAAGGCGACAGCGGGCGTAATGGCCGAGAGAGTTAAATCTAATTTACAAGCCGACCAACATGCTCCAGAAGTGATCGCTGCGCAAAAGCTAGTTGAAAAATCCCTGCTAGCCAACCCGATTGTGAAAAAAGCAGTCTACCCAAGTCGCTTAGCCAAAATAATGTTCAGTCGTTACCAACCCGGCATGTCTTACGGTGAACACGTTGACGAAGCAGTAATTAACAATGTCAGAACCGATATTGCCTTCACCCTATTCCTATCAGACCCCAACAGTTACGAGGGTGGTGAATTGGTAATCTTAAAACCCGACGGACACGACTCGATCAAATTGCCGGCGGGTGGTTTATATCTTTACTCAGCCGATTCAATTCATAGAGTTAATCCGGTCACTTCGGGGTTGAGACTGGCGGCTGTTGGTTGGCTCCAAAGTAAAGTTCGCTTAGCACAACATCGCCAAATTCTTTCTGATATTAATCATGCACTACTACTGTTACCAGATAATGAAAGCAATAAAACCGCTCGTTTACAATTCTTGAAGGTCAAAAATAATTTGGAACGTGTATGGTGTGATTAAGCTAATCTCCGAAAACGCCGTTTGTGGCATTTGTGTTGTGCAACTTAAGTCTCAACTAAGACATCGAGACTTAGTATAGTCATTACCAAAGATGCCCGACTCATACGTAAAAACATTTCTCTGTCCCAGTTGCATGTTGGTTTCTAAGCTAGGTGTTCTTCGCAAAATTCAGATGTATGAAATACCTTGGTCGCGTGGAAACTGAATACTTCGGCATCGCCAAAGTTCCCAATTTTCTTGCCTTGGTATTCCGAACCAAATGCATGTGCCGCATCGAACAACAAATTTATAGTTCGCTTATCCGCTAGTTCCTGCAAAGCGTGAATGTCGCACGCCCGGCCCCATAAGTGAGTAGCGATGATAGCGCTGGCCTAACCAGAGTCTAATAAAACAAGTAAAAAACAAGACCCCAGATCGCCCCACTTAGGTGAGTCATATTATCGCCTATCTATAATACCCATATCTTAAGAATAATAAAGGTAGGCGCCACCAGCGAGAATTTGTGGGATTGCCACCATCCCATACCAGTATAAATCTTGCCAAGGCTCAAAGACAATCACCGCAAACACCACTGCCGCCGTGCGTGCCTAGATAGACTCCCCCCGCAAAATCCTAAAAAATGAATAAATGTAGGTCCTTTCAGGTTGCTATATTTGACACATGTCGCAGAGCTGATGCTTTTGGTTCACACAGAGCCAAACAATAAAAGCACACTCGGCCACGCGAGATTGAGCTATGAATAATGAATATAAAGTAAGAAAACCCAGTGGTTACACAGAGAAAAAAAGCGATGGTGAAAATAGAAAAACCATTTTTTATGGCTGTGTTGCTCTAATTATAGGAATACTTATTTGGTTAGTTAGTAACAATGTGACTCAAATGGCAGAAACTGAAGACAGTTCATTGCCTAGGCAAACCTCCGCGGTGGAATTGTCGGCGACAACGCCAACATTAGCTATACCAAGTTCAGGCACCGTCCTCTTGAAGGATCAACTCGAAACGCAATTAGTTCCGCTTATTAAGCAAACCGCTTTTTTGGATCAATTAAGTACTCCCTACGGTTTTGCCAATGACCCGATACACAATAGGTTGGTTTGGACTAGTGGCGGTAATGAGACGTTCATGTCGGCTAATCTTGACGGCTCAGAAGTAGCAACAATTCAATCAAACTTCGAGGATCCCTACCTAATACGATTTGAAACGCCTTATGGCCACAAAATACTTTTCTATGCAGACGGTTCACTTAGGCTAAAAGAAATTGATAGTCAGATGGATACCACTTCCGAGACGATTCTCTTGAAGTTGCAGGAACATGAACTTCACGGGCTCGGATTTGATGACGTCCTCAACACTGTCTACATTGGCGATCAGTTTGGCCAACCCACGCTTGCCATTCTCATACCCAGCGACGATGAGCCGATCGTCGCAATACCAATGACCCTACTTAACCCAAAATAATCCCTGGAGGATGTAATGATTACCCTACACTCAATAACTAGAACCCGATGGTTCGCTACATCGTTATGCACTTTTTTTATACTTATTTCACTTGCCAATATACCCAGAGCACATGCTGAAAGTGTTCAGGGCTTAGTTGAGCTTCAGTCGCCCAGAGCCCAAGCTCAAGAGAATCAGGTTTTGATTGACCTAGACTGGTCCAGAGCGCAAGCGCAAGCCCCGAAGATTGAGGGCTTCGCTGATCTGCATTCACACCTAATGGCTGAACATACCTTTGGTGGGAGCTGGTTTTGGGGTACCGTCGAAGGACCAATTGATTGGGCTCTGCGACGCTGTGATGGCAACCTAAATCAGAGCCATGCTGCGGTCGAAAACCTACCCGGTGTCGCTGAGTTTATTGCCACCGACACAGGTATTCACTTAGGCAAGCGTCGGGGCTATGATCGACGTAAATGTAAGAAAGTATTTGGCATTACGATACCAGGCACCTGCCCACGCCCGCATTTTGAGCACTGGCCGCGACACGACGGACTGGCTCATCAACAAATGTGGAATGGCCACTTAAAGCAAGCATTCGACGGTGGGATGAAACTGATGGTTGTATCGCTAGCCGAATCAAATTTCTTGTGTCGCAATACACCCTCTTCAAAACGGAAGTATAATTGCGACGAAATGTCATCCGTGAACCGCCAAATTGATAAGTTAACGCAGTTTGTCAACAATCACTCAAGTTGGGTGGGGATTGCTCGGTCTCCGTCAGAGGCCCGAACGCTAGTCAGTCAAAATAAGTTAGCGCTGGTGGTCGCCGTCGAAGTAAGCAACCTATTTCCAACTGGCAGTATTACCTCGCAATTAGATCAACTCTACAATAAGGGTGTGCGCTCGGTACAGTTAGTACATCATCACAATAATCGATTTTCTGGCGCGGCTCCAATTCCACGTTTGGTACAGACCGTAGGTTTAGTCGAGGCTCTTAAAGGAGAAATGAGCCCTATCAATAATGTCAGTTGCGGTAGCAATTGCGATGGCGATACAAACCTTAATACCCAAGGTCTCACGAGTGATGGCTCGACCCTAGTCAACGCGATGGTCGACCGGGGAATGTTGGTTGACGTGGCTCACGTTTCACGTAAAGCATTGGTGTCAATTGATTCTATTTTGAGTCAACGTAACAATTATCCGATGTTCTACTCTCATGCGCACCTATTTGATTCAATAGACGGTAATAAAGACAAGCGAAACGAAAAATACATCACGTCAAATGAAATTAGCCTGATCAATGCCAGCGGTGGGATGGTTGGGCTGCGTACTGGCCTAGAGGCTGCAAACACCTACGGAGGTAGCGTGGGAAATTATTGCGATGGCTCTATTCGTTCGTTTGCCCAGTCGTTAATGGCGGGAGTGGATCAAGGCCTTAGTATTGGATTTGGTGCCGATCTAAATGGCTTTATCACGCAGATGAAACCACGATGCTACCCAAACAGCGACCCAGCGACACAAGGCATTCAACGCAAAGGATTAGCTCATGTTGGGCTGCTGCCTGAGCTAATGTTGGATCTGCAAAATATAGGTGTCCCGCAACGCTACCTTGATCATCTCGGTGGCTCAGCTGAGCGCTTTGTTAGCATGTGGGAACGCGCAGTATTAATTTCAGGACAATAGACCTGATTGTAAAACCTAAGAAATGAGGGCGGCAGAATGAGTACGCCAAAGATAATCAAACTGCCATCCTCTAATAAGCCTGATAGTATTTCGGCGTTCAAAACTGACTAAATCCTTAGCTCAGTCTTGAGCGCTTTCAAGGGCTCAGTCTTGAACGCTATCAAGTTAAGGACGCCCGCACTAAGAACTAAGAACTACGAGCTGGGAGCTGGGAGCTGGGAGCTAAGAACTGGGTTCGGAATTAACTAAAATAGGCAGGCTTATATCGATTTGTACCCTCTCAATTTCCGATACGCTCATTCCCAAGCCATCAGAAAAAACGCACTCGCCAGATCCGAGGCTTGTTCTAGTTCTATTGCGCGTAAAATTATCGAGAGCTAATTTGCCTGACCCCATGATGACAGGCCTTGTCCAATCAAATCTATAATGACTAATCGATAACCAATCAAACATACCAATATTTAACGTTTGCTCAGGCAATAGACCTTGGTGTGAAAATGTTGCGTATAGACCGCCCGAGAATTCGTAAATATAGGGATATAATTCCGCTGAAACGAGACTCTTATCTATTTGTACCGCCGCCATTTTTGTGCCGTCTTCCAAGCGTGTAAGGTCCATAACATCGAGGGCCAGATAGATTGGCTTCGAAGAAAGTGGAATGGCACCCTTCGAACCCAAAACGATGTCGCAAAGTTGGCCCATTGCAGCCCATAGCGTATGGTCATATTGGGCCGACATAAAGCCCTTAGCGGAACATCCTAACAGAGAACATTTGGAATGATATTCTACTTTTGGTGCCGAACTAGTTCGTCTTTTTACTTTTGACTTTACGCTTGGTGGACGCTTATCGCCAAAATACTGTCGACGATATCTAGCCGGTGAAAGGTCAAACCATTGCTTAAAGGCTCGAGTAAAATTTGCCTGGCTTGAAAAACCCGCAAGAGCGGCAAGATCATTCAGCTTTTCGTGCGTTTCTATCAATCGCCTTTCAGCCAAAAACAATCTATTTCGTAATACGTATTCGCTGAAAGTTTCGCCCATATTCTCAGAAAAAATCGCCTGGAAATGTACTGGGGAATAACAACTCGATTCAGCAATATTCTGTAGAGAAATAGACATGTCTAGCGAGCTCAGAACACGAGATCGCGCATACTCTATTCTTTGCCTTTGCCTTAACTTAGTTTGATAACACGCCTGTCTTTCCATAGTGTTAAACCATATTCCTTGTCAGATAATAAACTTGATCGGTTTAACACTCATTACTACTAAGATCGCATTTCACCTATCAAATCCATCATGAGTAAACCCGTCATCAGTAATTTGGGATTAACAGTAAACGCTAGCAATATAAGCTTGTCAACCGTCTGCTTGAGTTATGCTGATATCTCATAGAGAACCAAAAATACTTTTAAACCTTAATGTAATGCCATCTTCTTAGCTTTACCGGCCAACGTTTAGGAGAGATTGACTATTGATCTTCAAGCGCAGTATATGTTGGTATGCTAATTAGCCGCTTTGCTTGATCTGCAATTGTTTGCAGCGCCTCTTGATTAAACACACCTCGACTCAATACCCGTATCGCTAGCGCTAAGGCAACTAAGGTTTTAGCCGTATCGGCCGCCACAAGATCCGCTCGGATAGTGCCTCGCGCCTGACCCACCTCAATACTGCGGCGCAAAAATGCTTCAATCTGAGCTACGCCATTAGTCACAATTTGATTTACCTGTTGATCGTGGGCGTAAACATCCAAAGCCGTGTTAAATAAGAAACAGCCTTTACGGTCTGGGTCCGCAACGCTAATGGAGACATTACTATCGAAGAATTTAGAGATGGCCTTGTTGGGATCATCCAAGGCCTCCAAGCCAGCTAACGCTTGCAATCGAGTCTGATCGTAGTTCAACAGTGCTTTAACAAAAAGTTGTTGCTTTCCACCATACGCGTTGTAAAGACTTCCACGATTAAGTCCAGTGTTCTCGATTAAATCCGCAATAGAGGTAGAATCAAACCCTTTTTGCCAAAAAACATCCATGGCTTTATCGAGTACTTCTTGCTCGTTAAATGATTTTTCCCAAGGCATCGCGATATTTACTCGTATTGATTTGATCAATTTTATAGCATGTCTAAACCATTCGTTCAAGCATTGGCAATCCTGCCGCTATGACAAATGCCTCATTCTAAGCCCTCTCCAAAAGCCAATGTCGTTCTCGTCGTTTATATCAGGAAATATTGTTCAGGAATGATTTTGCTATTTTCACATTTTTGTTGACCGATCGATATAATCTACGATAGTCTATACCAATCAGTATAAACAAACCCAATAGCCCCCAACCCGAGAACGATATGACTAACTTTACTTTACACAACGAAGAAACCGCCCCAGAGGGCAGCAAGGCGATGCTTGCAAAATCTCAAAGCGATTTTGGCATGATCCCTGGCCTACATGCTGTTATGGCAGAAGCACCCGGGCTCTTAGAGGCATACAAAACGCTCCATGAGTTATTTGTGAATTCGAGTTTCGATCAAGACGAAGTCACCGTAATTTGGCAAACCATCAACGTAGAACATGCCTGTCACTATTGCGTTCCCGCACATACCGCTATCGCCAATAGCATGGGGATAGATGACACGATCACCGACGCTCTGCGCAACGAAACGCTTTTGCCGAATGAACGACTGGAAGCGCTACGTACTTTTACCCTCAACGTAGTTCGCAATCGCGGCAACGTAGATGAAACCGCAGTGAAAGCGTTCGTAGACGCTGGATTCTCTCAACGTCAAATCCTCGAAGTTGTCCTTGGCATAGCGCAAAAAATCATGTCGAATTACACTAACCATTTGGCTAAGACGCCAGTGGATAAGCCTTTTCAACAGTTCGAATGGCACAGAGCTGCATAACCGGATAAGGTCAGTTTGGGTGGTACTCGAAGTACCACCCAAAGTCGGTATCTTCAATATAGTTTGAGAAACTCACCGGTTTTGATAAACCTATCAGCCTCCATGATTCTAGTAAAAAATCTTATCTTACTCTTTGCTACCGGTATCCTTGCAGCCTGCTAGTCGGTGCCTAACTCTTAAATCCAGGATGTAGCGGAC
>JAFMHC010000349.1 GCA_017854775.1 Gammaproteobacteria bacterium
GAAGTTGACTTAAGCTTTTTAGGCCTAATTAGCTACATCGGTGTGATTGCGGCGTTGGTCCAAATTTTAGAGATGTTCTTAGACCGGTTTGTACCAGCGCTCTACAGTGCACTTGGTATTTTTCTACCTTTGATCACAGTGAACTGTGCCATCTTAGGCGCGTCGCTTTTTATGGTAGAGCGAGACTACACGTTTACTCAGAGCCTAGTTTATGGTGCCGGTAGCGGAATTGGTTGGGCGATGGCCATTGTTGCCTTGGCGGGTATACGCGAAAAATTGAAATACAGTGATGTTCCTGATGGCCTTGAAGGCTTAGGCATCACATTTATCACCGTTGGTCTGATGGCGCTTGGTTTTCTTGCGTTCTCAGGCATTCAGTTGTAGTAGGAGACGATATTTATGTTAGAAATCGGATTGGGTGTTGGCTTTTTTACGGTAATTGTATTGGCCCTCGTTGCCATTATATTATTTGCTAAGAGTAAATTAGTAGCAACCGGTGATGTGAAAATCACAATTAACGGCGAAAAAGAAATTGTCGTACCAGCGGGTGGCAAGCTGCTAGGCGTGTTGGCTGAAAACTCACTTTTTGTACCGTCTGCCTGCGGTGGCGGTGGAACGTGTGCTCAGTGTCGTGTGAAAATACATGATGGCGGTGGCGCAATCTTGCCGACCGAGGAAACGCATATAACTAAGCGAGAAGCCGCTTCTGGTGATCGCTTATCGTGTCAGGTAGCGGTTAAGCAAGACATGAACATTGAAGTGCCTGAGGAGGTCTTCGGGGTTAAGCAATGGCGTTGTAAGGTTCGCTCAAACGATAATGTAGCCACATTTATTAAAGAGCTAGTGCTTGAGCTTCCCAATGGCGAAAGCGTTGACTTTCGCGCTGGTGGTTACATTCAAATTGAATGCCCACCTCACAAAGTAGACTATAAGCAGTTTTCAGTTCAAGACGAATATAAGCCAGACTGGGATCACTTTAATATCTGGCAGTACCAATCTGTTGTTGAAGAAACAGTAGTGCGCGCTTACTCGATGGCAAATTATCCAGAAGAGAAGGGCATTATTATGCTGAACGTGCGTATTGCTTCGCCTCCACCACGTACTGAAGGTTTGCCGCCAGGTCAGATGTCATCTTTTATCTTTAACTTAAAAGAAGGCGATGAAGTAACTATTTCGGGACCTTTTGGTGAGTTCTTCGCTAAAGAAACCGACGCTGAAATGGTGTTTGTTGGTGGTGGTGCTGGTATGGCGCCAATGCGCTCGCACATATTCGACCAGCTCGAACGTATTGGCACTAAACGTAAAATAACATTTTGGTACGGCGCCCGTAGTGAGCGAGAAATGTTCTATGTCGAGGATTTTGATCGTCTAGCCGATACGCATGATAATTTTGAATGGCATGTTGCACTATCTGATCCCCAGCCAGAAGATAACTGGACGGGCGATACTGGCTTTATTCACAATGTATTGCTGCAAAATTACTTAGGCACTCACGAGGCTCCTGAGGACTGTGAGTTCTATATGTGTGGTCCGCCGATGATGAATCAGGCGGTGATCAATATGTTGCATGATCTTGGCGTTGAAGACGAAAATATCATGTTAGATGATTTTGGTGGCTAGGGTATTCGCTTGCTAAAGCCTTCGCCTAATCTAAAGACTGAGTAGATATGTTGCCATCATTGGTCAATATCAACGAAAACAGCGAGCGGTGCTCGCTGTTTTCGTATGTGCTTCTAATGTTTGCTTTGTTTCTTACTGCGTGCGATTCAAAGCAGTCAGCACCGCAACAAGTGACATTCTCTGGGCCGATGATGGGCACTGAGTATCGCGTCACGATCATCAAGCAGCCGCCGATTGAAGATGCTGGGCAACAAAATGATCAGCTCGAGAAGGCTATTCTTAGCGCGATGAATTCGGTCAACCAAAGTATGTCGAACTATATCGATGATTCCGAACTTAGCCGCTTTAATCGATTGCCAGCGAATCAATGGCAAGAGATATCGCCTGATTTCTCTCGGGTAATAAGTGAAGCAATTGATATTTCTAGCCTCAGTCGCGGTGCCTTTGACGTAACGCTGGCCAAAGCAATAGATGCTTGGGGCTTTGGCCCTGATGGGGAAATCACGCAAAGGCCGAATGCCGGTGATTTAGCGCTTCTACGAGCAACTGTCGGTGTCGATAAGCTTGAACATAAGGACCACTCGTTGATGAAGACAGTCGATGGGGTGGAGGTCAGCTTGTCTGCGATTGCCAAAGGTTACGCGGTGGATAAAGTAGCACTAGCCTTAGAAGAACTCGGTATTGAGAACTATTTAGTTAATATTGGTGGCGAACTTCGAGCGTCAGGCAAATCAGCTGACAATCAGAGTTGGCGGGTTGGTATTGAAAAGCCCCACATACTTGGCGGCATTCAAGAAATTGCCAAGCTCAACAATGTTGCAATCGCAACCTCAGGCGATTACCGTAACTACCTTGTTGTTGATGGTCAGCAGTTTTCTCATACAATTGATTCAAGCACTCTAATGCCGGTATTTCATAAGTTAGCCTTAGTCAGTGTTATCAGCCCGCGAACCAGCACTGCCGATGCCCTAGCGACTGCCATGATGGCAATGGATGAAAAACGAGCCTGGCAGTTTGCGGTAGATAATGATCTTGCTGCGTATTTGATTATTCGCGGTGACATTGAAGGTGAATACATAGTGCAAAAAACTAAAAAATTTGAAGCCTATTTGCAATAAGTGCTTGCAACCTAGCACCGCTATTACTACATTACTGTCATTGAATAAGCGACTTAGGGGTCTCTTATCAGATTAAACATATATATTATTTGACGTATGAACTTATTTTTTGTCACATTTGCTGTTTTTATGTTGGTCATGGTCGCCATGGCCGTGGGCGTGATTGTAAATAATCGCGCTATTAAAGGAAGCTGTGGCGGCTTAAACGATATCGACGGACTGAAAGGTGCCTGCGATATCTGTGAAGGAAAAAAAGTTTGTGATCGTCGGCGCAAAATGGAACGCAAGGCGCTAAGTAAATAATCCAAATGGAATTGGCCAGCTAATCATAATAAGACACCTAATTTAAAAGAGCCTATAAGTGTCAATCATGCCATCAAAAACAGCTTCTCAGGGCAACCCTGGTTCAGGCGCAACTCAACAGTGCGACAATGGTGTCATTAAAGAATACAATGGCAAAATTTGTATTTTTATTGATGGCTATTGGATTCGCTACTACGCGCCTCCAGCGAACACCATGGCTGAGAAAAAAGATCTAATTGTATCTCTGCGTCGTCGAGTGTTTCATCATACTGAGCAAGGCATAAACTCGCCAGGCTGGCGGTTAGAGATCGCACGTAAATATTACCAACAAGAGCAAGACCCGT
>JAFMHC010000106.1 GCA_017854775.1 Gammaproteobacteria bacterium
ATGGGTATTGGCCCAGTTGGAGCATGCACTATTGCCTTGAAGAAAGCTGGTTTAACGGTTGCCGATATGGACGTAATTGAATCGAATGAAGCATTTGCAGCCCAAGCTCTGTCAGTAGCTAAAGAATTAGGGCTACCGAATGACAAGACAAATCCGAATGGCGGTGCAATTGCGCTGGGTCATCCAATTGGTGCCAGTGGTGCCATATTGTTGACTAAATTGATCTATGAGCTACAGCGAGTGGGTGGTAAATACGGCATGGTTACTCTGTGTATCGGCGGTGGGCAAGGGATTGCTATGATTGTTGAGGCGGTTTAAATTTAAGTTATAAAGGGCCATGTGCCTCATGGCTTTCGCTGAGAGTTAAGTGTTTACCGGCTTTGTTAGAAAGTCGGTTCTCTGCGTGCCGTCAAGGGGTGATTAGTCTATGCTGCCGCGACATACGACCGCATGGATGGCGGAAGTGTCGAAAACGCAGGAGCTTTTTCGACCTGTTCATACCCCAAGGGCAGGCTTCGCGGAGATCTAAGCTTTTATCAGATGTAATTGGCTTCGGTCGAGAGCCACTCCTCGGCATCCTGTCTTGCGAAACTTGGTGAATGCCGCGCAGAAACGCTTAGGCTTCGCGGAGATCTAAGCTTTTATCAGATGTAATTGACTCCGCTAGAGAGCCACTCCTCGGCATCCATGCCGCCGTGGCATACCGTTCATCCTGAACATACCTGAACTATTGCGCCTGCGGCCCAAGTGCGCCATGGCGCACGAATAAAAAAAGCACTTCAGCCTAGGGCTGAAGTGCTTCAAGCAAACTAAATAATTGTAGGGGTGGGGTATATCTAGTTTGGTTTTCAAATGGAAAACAACATACGCTCAGAACATTAGCTCCGAATACGCAACCTCTTTATATCAAAAACTGGTGAGCTATGGGTGTTTTTTAGTGACGATTAACCTAATGTTAATCTATGCAAAAATTACTCTGTGTTTTTATTAGCGATTAGCGACAATTAGTCCCATTTTTGCAAAAGTTAGTATTCAATAGATAAAACGGTATAGAGGTTTTCGGAATCGCCGATCGATATCATTACTTCATCATCGACTTCCTTTTTTAAAATCGCTTTGACCAACGGCGAGTCGATGCTGATAAAGTTGCGTTTTGCGTCAGTCTCGTCGGGGCCGACAATGCGATATCTGACTTCGACACCGTTTTCTTTTTCTAAGGTGACCGTGGCGCCAAAGAAGATTTGTTTCTTGTTACCTACTTGATCAATAACTTTGAGGTCTGGCATGCGTTTTTGAAGATATCGTATGCGCCGATCTATGCCCGCTTGCTCTTTTTTACGATAAATATATTCGGCGTTTTCACTGCGGTCACCCTCGGCGGCGGCGGCTGAGAGGGCATCATTAACCACTCGCCGTTTGCTCCATAACTGCGTTAGCTCTTTCTCAAGCATTGCATAGCCTTGGGGCGTGATTATTGCGGTTGATCGTGGTTGTGGTGGGCGCCAACGAGACATAGTTTACTCTTGATTGGATGCCTCTCTGCGGTCATACTCACCTGCCTGTGACCGAGCTACGTAGACATCATTAAAACTGGATTATGCATTAGAATTCTACTGCGGCCCCAAATATTTTTTAAAACAGTAATTCCTGAAAACAATGGCTTGCTCGACTACATCCACTTTGCAAAATACGACTAAGGCCTGCGTAAATAACCGCTGCGGGCCCTTGTTTCCTTTGATTTTTTGAGACTCGTTACGATTTCTAATGCCTAACCCGGGTTAAATAAGGGAATATTGGATGATAAACCGAGCAGAACAAATATTAAAACACACCTTTGGCTATACCGAGTTTCGGGGGTCACAAAAAGAAGTGATCGAAACGGTGTTAGATGGCCAAGATGCACTGGTTTTAATGCCGACCGGCGGTGGCAAATCGCTTTGCTATCAGATACCGGGGTTGGTTCGCAGCGGCTTGGCAATTGTGGTGTCGCCACTGATCGCGTTGATGCAAGACCAAGTGTCGGCGCTACAGCAGCTAGGTCTTAAAGCCGCCTACTTAAATTCTACCCTCTCGCGTGAAGAGCAAAATCAGATAATGCGCTCTATTTACGACGGTGAATTAGAAATACTCTATGTTGCGCCAGAGCGATTATTGCAACAAAACACTTTAGAGCGGCTAAGTTCACTTGAGGTGTCTTTGATTGCGATTGACGAAGCGCATTGTGTCTCTCAATGGGGGCATGATTTCAGGGTAGATTACCTTGGCTTGCACGTGCTTCAACAAGCCTTCCCTGGGGTGCCGCGAGTCGCGTTGACGGCAACTGCTGACGAAAAAACTCGAGAAGAAATCGTCGCCAGATTAGCCTTATTTCAGCCCAAAGTATTTGTCAGCAGTTTTGATCGACCAAACATTCGTTACGCGGTGCAAGAAAAGGGTGAGGCCAAAGCGCAGCTATTAACCTTTTTACAAGACTACAAGAATCAAGCGGGTATTGTTTATTGTATGTCGCGCAATCGAGTTGACGGTATTTCAGCTTGGTTAGCTCAGCGAGGTATCAAGGCATTGCCGTATCATGCTGGCTTGCC
Organism: Gammaproteobacteria bacterium; assembly: GCA_017854775.1. GTDB lineage: Bacteria > Pseudomonadota > Gammaproteobacteria > Arenicellales > Arenicellaceae > Arenicella. The sequence continues at coordinate 2,586 of JAFMHC010000106.1, forward strand.
CGCTGATGAACGAGCTGAGAATCAACGCCGATTTTTACGCGAAGATGCGGTTGTGATGGTGGCTACCATCGCCTTCGGTATGGGCATCGACAAGCCAGATGTGCGTTTTGTCGCGCACCTTGATCTACCGAAAAGCATGGAAGCCTATTATCAGGAAACTGGTCGTGCTGGCCGCGATGGTTTGCCCAGTGTTGCGTGGATGATCTATGGATTGGCTGACGTGATGCGTATCGTAAAAATGGTACAAGACTCAAACGCTAATGAACAACATAAGCGTGCAGAGCGAAGTAAAATTGAAAGCTTACTCGGCTGGTGTGAGACCAACACCTGTCGTCGCCGTGCCCTACTGCGTTATTTCGGTGAGCAGCGAGAAGAGGTGTGCGGCAACTGCGATATATGCTTAAATCCGCCGAAGACGTGGGACGCAACTGAAGACGCACAAAAACTATTGTCGAATATTTACCGCACCGGCCAGCGCTTTGGCTCGGGCCACGTGATAGATGTGTTGCGTGGCAAAGAGACGGCTAAGGTTAATCAGTTCGGTCACCAAGCGTTAAGCACCTATGGCATCGGTGCGCAAAGAACTGACAAGCAATGGCGATCGATTATTCGACAGTTACTGGTGCAGAATTTCTTATTAGTAAACGATGAAATGTATGGTGCGATTCAATTAACCGAAAAAGCGCGCCAGATTCTCAAGGGCGAGACCAAAATTTTCTTACGCGAAGAACTCAAGGCTGTTAAGGCAGTTAGAACGCGGCGTCGCGCCGCTGAGGTTTCTGAACAAGATCAAGATTTATGGGAAGCATTAAAGGCTAAACGCAAGGAATTAGCCGATAGTATGGGGGTGCCACCATTTCATATTTTTCACGATGCCACCTTGATGGAAATGATGCAGAGCATGCCAACTAATGACGCTGATTTGCTAAGCGTCAATGGTGTCGGTGCGGTAAAGCTTGAGAAATTTGGCGAGGAATTTCTAGCGGTGATCGGTGAGTTTTCATAAGTAGATAAGAAGAAACGGAATAAATAGCAATCTGGGACATCGAACAATCTCCTTCACCTAAGAGGTAGATAAAAATCTGCATCGTGAAAGTACCATTTAGAGTCAATCGCAAGCGTTATGATTAGGCTTTCATGACGGTTAACTATTACTTTAAAGCTTTGGTATCAGTTTTCGGCTTAGCGCATCGATCGCCAAATCAATTGGCCTCCAATTGTGCCCCAATGGTTATTGCACCGCCGTATAGGACACTGCCACTGAAAGTAAGTCGATGTCTCCAGTATTGGTGCCGCCACTAGTGTTTCGTTGCATTAGAAGGAACCACCAATCTTTGGGTAAGCTTGCGGCTTGCAGACTAACCGTAAATTGTCGAAATTGTAGTGTAGACGTAAAATCACGGATATCGCTTTGTACACCAGCTGCATCAGAAAACGAGTCGCCGTCATCATAATCTCGAGGCCGAACAAAGAAGCTATCTGTGCCTGTAGTTACGCCTCGTGTAAAGAGTTCCACTGTTATATCACTAGTGCCATTCCAGTCTGCTGGACGTTTCATGACCAAGAATGCACAACAACTTGAACCATTGAAAGTGTTCGAGAAAGACAGGCCTAGCGTGCTAGATGGTGCAGATCCTCCAATCGAATCAGCATCGAAGAGCAGCGTGCGTAGCCCATTCGTCGGATCTTTATAGTCTTCGCCAGCTAGCGGTATTACTACAACTTTGTTTTGTGCCGAGGCAACTCCAGTAAAATTAATGATGACGACCAGGTAAAGGAGGGCCCCAAATATCTTTGATAAATTACTCATTATTTCCTCTTTAACAGTTAAATATATAAATATTAGCGATATGTTTTTTTAACAAAATTAGAGGAGGGGCAAATAAAAAAGACTGAGAGGCAAAGCTTGAACTAGATATTTTGGGCCTTTCTTTCACATTTTTACTGGCTACTCCAATAAATCACTAATGTAGTTCTATGGGCACCGTTACTCGAGGTGTGAGATCTATCTGCATAACAGCGCAACTTGATTAAACAGATCGGTGCATCGCATTCCCCAATATCCACGCGTAGCAAGCTATTCATCAACAGTTAAAGTTCCGTTATCGTTACGTGAATAGACCCAAGAGAATTTAACTGGAGTTCGGTTACCCTAATCCTTTATCGTAATAAGGCCATATTTTCTTCGCAAACGAAGCGTGTTGGTGGATTACTCACGTGCTGAATGAAGTGCTGTAGTGCCCCTCTAGCAAGTCTCGGCATTCCTTGCCACACTTCATCTAAGCGCCATTCGGATCTTAGGGTCAGAACAAAGTTAACCAATAGCTAATGTTGGCTATGAGCGTTCGGGGACTTTATTTACACTATGACAAAGATGGTCTGCGAATTATCCTTATTCTAATTTGCCGGCTGCTTTCACTTGCCGTGAGGCTAAAAACGCGATAACCAGAGCCCAGATAAGGGTGATGCTAAGCGCTATCCACAGTACTCCGTCCCATTGAAAATTAAACAGCAGCCAACCCGCGGCAAAGGCGGCGATGGCTTGAACGCTGAATATTATGAAGTCGTTAGCCGCCTGAGCCTTAAATTTTTGTTCCTGCGTATAACTTTGAGGTAGCAGCGCGGTGCTGGTCATGAACATGAAGTTCCAGCCTAAGCCTAGTAGTAATAGCGCCCACCAATAGTGCATTACGCTCACACCTGAGAAAGCGATGCCTGTAACGATGAGGTAGATTACTAAGCCAGCCATGATTAGCCGTATTTTAAAGCCTCGTTTAAGCAGCGCACCCGTAAGTAATGACGGTAGGAACATCGCCATGATGTGAGTTTGAATAACAGTTTTTGTTTGTTCGATACTATGACCATCTATTTCGTGCATGCTGATTGGGGTGGCGGTCATCACTAGTGCCATTACACCATAACCAATCGCGCCAGATCCGGCAGCGAGTATGAATGCTGGGTGTTTTAACACTGACGATAATGGTCGGGTGGGAGTAGTCATATCGACATTTATGCTGGAGTCGATATTTTTATAAAATACCAGTATCACTAGCCCTAACACTAGCATTCCGGCTGACAGCGCAAACGATCCAGAGAAACCATTGCCAATTAGACCTTCGCCTAGGCTGCCAATTTCAGGCCCAATGTAGGCGGCGACGAGGTTGGCCATTAACGCCAACGTTAAGCCATCAGCAACCTGTTTGTCGTTGTTGGCGTTTTCAATAATTACGAATCGGCCTTGCTGGATAAACGCCGCATTAAGCCCGATTAAAAAAGCGGCCACTAAAAATAGCCAAAAATTAGCATGCAGTGACGCATAAAAAGCCAGCGCAACGCCAGCGAGGCTAATAACTATCCCTATGGCGAGGCCTGCTTTGCGGCCAACACGCTGCATTAGCAACGCGGCCGGTATGGCCGCTACGGCACCGCCGATCACCATTACTCCCATAGGAAGGGTGGCAAATTGGGGGGCGGGAGCTATTTTTGTTCCTATTATTCCAGATAGTAAAACCATCATTGAAGTGATAGCGTAGCCGCACGCCATCACCATTGAAATGAGGTAGATATTTTTTGGTAGGCTCAATACGGTGTGAAACCTTCTATTTCCTGTGCCAGCGCTAACTGTAATTCAGACACTATTTTGTATTTTTCAGCCTCAGAGTAGGCAAGTGTTTCAATCTTGCCCCACACCGGGTGCGGCCATACGCTGTCGTGTTGGTAGCGAACAATATGGTGTAGATGAAATTGCGGTACAATATTGCCCAAGGCACCAGTGTTGAGCTTGTAGCCGTTAAATAGGCTCATCATTAGCCTACTAATACCCATAGACTCGGTGTGTAATTGCTGTTGGTCAATTGCCTCAAGGGCATACCATTCGCTTACGTTTTCTCGGCGCGGCACTAGAATCAGCCAAGGTAACTCAGCGTTATTCATTAGCAATACTCGTGACAAGGGTAGGTCGCCAACTTGAATGGTGTCGTTTATCAGTTGAGGGTGGAGTGAAAACATGTGTCTGCCGTTTCAGGTATAAAGTAGTTTCGATCGAGACCGCCATGTCGTTAGCTCACTCGCAAGTAACCAAACCTTGAGTATACTCAGGATTATGAACCGATTAGAAGAAATTGCCGCGCAAATTGAATCTCAATCCCGGCCACCTGTGCATTTATGGAAGCCTACGCAAGGCGGTACTATCGACATGCGTATTGATAGCAACGGCTTTTGGTTTCACGAGGGTGAGCCGATATTGCGTGAAAGGTTGGTGGCGCTATTTGCCAGTATCTTATGGTATGAAAACGCTCAGTATTATTTAGTCACGCCAGCCGAGAAGCTCTCTATCGAGGTTGAAGATACTCCGTTTCTGATCCATCAAATGGAGCGAGTCGATGATACCTGGGTAGCGGTAACGAATACCCATGAGCAGGTAATTATTGGCGATCAGAATCCGGTCACATTGCGTGAGTATCAAGGCCAATGGCTGCCGTACGTTAATGTTCGCTACGACTTATGGGCAAGGCTCAATAGAAGCGTCTACTATCAATGGGTTACTGAGGCAATGGAATTGGCCGGCGACGATTCTGACGAACTTTGGCTGCAAAGTGGCCGTTACCGTTTTCGCTTAAGCACTTAGTCGCTTAAGCATTTAATTACTTTAGTGCTTAGGCATTTCGAACTGGCTGAACGAGCGGGTTTGATAATTTAGTCTCTGAAAGTGAGCCCTCTTTTTTACTAGCTTAGGTGTTTGTAGGATTACCTCTTTTGTTGGTCTAATATGGCTTCTTTGGTTCTTTCGTAGCTACTAAATCGCTCGGGGCCGATTCGGCCATCGTCCACCGCCCCTAATATTGCACAACCTGGCTCTGATTCATGTCGGCAATTTCTAAAGCGACAACGGCCTAATAGTGCGGCTATTTCTACAAAGCCTTGTTGTAACTGTGAGATGCCTATATGCCACAGGCTGAAGTCTCGAATTCCTGGGGAGTCAATTAGCTGACCTCCGCAGGGTAGGTGAAACAACTTCGCTTTGGTGGTGGTATGCGTACCTTCGCCAGAGGCGTGAGATAGCTCACCAACTTCTAGGTGCGCCTCAGGCAGCAGGGTGTTGATGAACGACGATTTCCCAACGCCTGATTGACCAACAACAATGCTGGTACGCTGATCCACTAATTCGGGTAAATTACTAAGGTCTGACTGTTGGTGTCTGGAGCTGATTATTTTGACGGTCTGGTAGCCCAGCGCTTGATAGCGTTGCAGCAGGTCTTCAAAGCCCGCAGCATTATCGTCGGTGATTAGGTCGGCTTTGTTAAATACAATTACTGGCCGAATATTCATCAGCTCAGCCGCCACTAAATATCGATCGATAAGGTTTGGCTGAGGCACGGGTTCGCAGGCAATAACAATCAACATTTGGTTAATATTGGCAGCGACTGCTTTCAAGTTACCAAAGTTATCAGGCCTTTCTAAAATTGTGCTTCGCTCAAGCCGGCTCTCGATTACCCCAGTTTGGTCAGCCCCGGCTCGCCAAACTACCTTGTCGCCGGCAACTAAAGTGCCTAGGTTTGTTCTTGCTACACAGCGATGTACAGCGCCTTGATCATCACCTTCTAAGGCTTCAACTTCAAAATGCTTGCTGTAACGACAAATTATAAGCCCCTGTTGTTCGCTGCTTAGTTCGCCTGACTGCTCTTGTCGACTTAGATTGCGTTCCTTTTTGTTTGAACGAGCTTGCCGCTCTTTTTGGATTTTTTCGGCACGCCATTCTTGGCGTCGATTGAGTTTTCGCTGGCTCATGGCTGCGTTTTATTTAACACAAGTTTTAATTTTTTGCTGCGCGGAAGCTTTTTCAACTGGTACTCTCTAGTGCTAGCATGTGCACGGTTGTCACATTTCTCTTGGTATACCAATAAGACAGGCCGCCGCACCCGAGTGTAGCGAGCGCCTTTTTTGTTGTCGGTATTGTGTTCCTTTACGCGTCGCTCTAGGTCGGTTGTTATTCCGGTGTAGAGTGAATTGTCAGCACATTGCAGCATGTAAACTTTCCAGGTCATGGGTTCTAGGGTAACTTAAGGCTCTAGGGTAACTTAATTCGGGGGTTATCGCTGAGGGTCATAGCTTATACACAAGAGTAGGCACTTAATTTACATATATTATAAGTAAAAGCCCTATGTTTTGGAGAATAAAGAGAAAAACACTATCTTGAGTAAAAAATGACCGTTTTTGATTAACAAAAAAACAACTATGATGTATGTTAGGGAAGTTAAACGATATTAATAACAATAATTTAAACCGATAAGTTCTTAATCTTGCTTAAAGCTGTACTGATTTATCGGGGCGGTTCTGAACAAGTTGTATTTTAAAAGCCCTGTAAAAATAATAAATATGTCGGAAAAGTCCACACAAGCAGCTGCAAGTTCAAAACCACCATCGGAATGTCGAGTTATGGTGATAGACGATAGTAAGACTATTCGAATGACAGCTGAGACCATTTTGAAAAAAGAAGGTTATCAAGTTTTTACCGCAACAAATGGTTTTGAAGCCATGTCTGTGATTACAGATACTCGGCCTGATATAATCTTTGTTGATATTATGATGCCTCGGTTGGATGGCTATCAAACCTGTAAGTTGATCAAAAATAATAGCTACTTTCGCAACACACCAGTCATAATGCTGTCGAGTAAAGATAGCTTGTTTGATAGGGCTCGAGGCCGAGTAGCGGGTTCTGAACAGCATATTAATAAGCCGTTTACAAAAAGCGAGTTGCTGGAGGCGATTCATCGATACGTTTAGCGTTCGATGATCATCTCGAGTAAAAAATTATTGTTTGAATTAAATAAATACACTAATTATATCTATGTCTAGCAAAACTATTTTGGTCGTCGACGACTCAAAAACTGATTTTTTATACGTTAAGAACATTCTTGACCATGGTGGATACAATGTTGTCTATGCGCCTTCGGGAAAAGAAGGTATAGATGCAGCCAAGCGAATCAAGCCTGATTGTATTTTGATGGACGTAGTGATGCCGGAGATGAACGGGTTTCAGGCAACCCGCGCAATATCTCGTCAATTAGAAACAGCGGAAATACCAGTATTGATGCTGAGCTCCAAGTCACAACAAACAGATCGAGTATGGGCTGAGCGTCAAGGTGCAACCGATTATTTGGTTAAGCCTGCTAACCCTAAGTTGTTATTAAGCAAACTTCGGGCATTACTTGGTTCAAATACACAGTAATACTATGATCGTGCTGATGTTGACTAGCTTTTTTGGTTCGCTCCCGATTACCAGTATTGATAGCACAAAGATAAATATAATCAGTAATAAGCCACTCGAAGATAATGACAAATAACGCGCCATTTGAAGTATTGAATACCATTCGCAACCAAGCGCTGGCTTTGGCCGCGCAGGGATTAACGTATGCAACTCAATCGGCGGGCATTAAAAACATTGCCTATGTTGTCAATGGCGTTAACTACTATTGCGATGCACAAGATATAAAAGAAGTGTCGACCTGCGATAATCTTATGGTTGTGCCGCAGACTAAGGGCTGGATGCGCGGGCTGATTAACTCGAAAGGTGTGCTCTATTCAGTTACTGATTTGAGTTTATTCGCTGGTTATGGACGCGCAACGCAACCTCAGCGTGGACATTTACTGCTGCTGAACGATGCGGGTCAGCAAAGTGCGTTATTAGTTAACCGAGTAATCGGCTTTAGATACTTCGAAGGTGCCAAAGAATTCGATAACTTAGATGAAAAGCAAGAGTTGCTCGATGGTCTGAGTTCCTTTGTTGATACCGGCTTTCATGCCGACGGACAAGATTGGTTTCGTTTGAATGTGACTAACCTTCTTGCGTCCGAGCAGTTCAGAGAGGTTCAGTAAGAATCGTTGCGGTGAGCATTGTTATTGGTGTTTACTAGCTGGTGTTTTCTAACTAAGTCAAAACATAAGGTTTTGGCTTAGTAGTACAAATATAAAAACAGGCCGTCAGACAAAAAGAACGGTAACTATAGAGCAAGTGGAATAGGTGGAAAAATGAGTGACCCGAAACATGATTACCAAGATGAAGTTCTTGATCTCGACGATGTTGGAGAAAGCCTCGGCACAGATGATTTACAAGATCTTTATGATGAGGCCGATCTCGATAACTTGGATCAGCTGGATGACTTTGATGTCGAGGGCGGTGAGGCCGTTGCTGCGGATGGAGCTCAGAAGGGTGGTAAGGAAAAATTATGGTTGTTTCTAACCCTCATCGCATTTGTTCTTGCTCTCATGTCCGCCTCAATACTCGGCCCTGCTGTAACTCAACAAAAACAGCGTGCTGACTATAGTGCCGATGCTGTTTCAAAAGTTAACTTGGCAAGCTTAGCTGCAAGTCAGGCGATGACTGAAGTGGGTCGTTTCGAGCCAGTTAATCAAGCAATCGAGGATGCGGGTGCATCTATAGAGCGATTGACAAGCTCCAGTGATTTTAGTGCGAAATTAGCAGACACAATTTTCGCCAACGGTTCTTATGATGCGCAAGTGAGTGAATTGTGGGCTGGCTATAAAGCGGCATCGGAGCAGTTTTTGGCCAACCAGCAAGACGTAACGGAAGTTAAAGAAAAGCTTTTCGCGCTTAATGGTCGTTTGTCGCGAGCGGTTGGTGATTCGGTTGTCTTCGTAGAAGCGGTAGCAAAAGAGGGGCGTAACAAAACTTCTGGCGACGCAAAAGATAAATATTTGTTTCTAACTTCTGAAGCATCAAACCTAAACGGTATTCTGAGCCGTTTGAATGGTGCAAATCGAAATTATTTCACCTCAGACAGCAACTTGGCACAGCTTGCTGATCAGCAAAATGGCTTGATGGTTCGTTTGCAAGAAACTCTAAGTCGTATCGTTAGTAATTCGGCCTCGATCGTCGGCGCCGCGGCTACGCCACTGCGTGCTCAATATGCAGATCTAGAAGCCCGTGTATTAGAAGTCGGTGACCGGGCAAGCTCTGTAAGCTCGGCTCGTACAGCACTTGGCCAAATGAGCAGTCAAGGTGTTGTTTTATCGGAGCAGATCCAATCAGCCAGCAACCAAGGCGGTACGCTGAAGTTAGTAAATAACCTTGTAACGATTCTTCCACTGATCTTTGCTTTGTTAGGTGCTTTCAGCTTGTGGCGCTATAGCCAAGCACAAACGCGTGAGCTTTTTCAGCACGATGCGGGCCTAGAAGAAACGCTAGCTGACCAACAAGAATCAATTCTAAAGCTGCTCGATGAAATGAGCGCGCTAGCCGATGGTGACCTCACTGTAGAAGCCGAGGTGACTGACCAAATTACTGGTGCGATCGCCGACTCGGTAAACTTCGCGGTGATCGAGATGCGCGAGCTGGTATCTCAAATTAACCGTGCGTCTATAGAGGTAGCGAACGAATCAGAACAAGCGGTGAGCAACGCTCAGTCGGTTTCGCAATCAAATATTACCCAGTCTGGTCAGATTTCTGAGGCTGCAACATTGATGCAGCAGGTATCACGGGGTATGCGTGAAATGTCCGAGCACGCTAACAGCTCTTCATCTATGGCGACCGAATCATTGCACGCGGCAGCTCAAGGTGCGCAAGCGGTACGTGACACAATCGAAGGCATGGATAACATGCGAGAACAAATTCAAGATACATCGAAACGTATCAAGCGCTTGGGTGAATCATCTCAGCGCATTGGCGATATCGTAGCGCTGATTGATGACATTGCGGAGCAAACAAATATCTTGTCATTGAATGCCGCGATTCAGGCGTCGATGGCAGGTGAGGCAGGTCGTGGTTTCGCGGTAGTAGCGGACGAAGTGCAAAGCCTAGCGGAACGCTCGACTGAAGCAACTAAGAAAATCCACGAGCTAGTAACGACTATTCAAAACGATACCAACGATGCAGTGCTTTCAATGGAAAAAGCAACCCAACAGGTGGTGTCAGGTACCAAGGTTGCTGACTCCGCGGGTAAGGCGTTGGCCGAAATTGAGAGCGTATCGCAACGCTTATCTAGCCTAGTAGAAGGTATTTCGAAAGACTCCAATGAGCAGGCCGAAACGGTGATCAAAGTATCTGAGAAGGTTGCCTTGGTAAGTGATTCGTCGACCGATACATCTCGCAAAGCGCAAGAGTCTGCGAACTCTATCGCCAAGCTGCTAGAACTAGCGAAAGACCTCGAAACTTCGGTATCGCGATTCAAGTTGCCAGCTAGTTAAGCGATAGTGGCGACGAAATCGACACGATAATTAGACTCTGATAACGAACGAGTACCGAGACCGGATATGTCCATCTATTCTAATATAGACATTGAAACCTTCAAATGGGTTAAAGGCGAAGTCGAGCTAACGCTTGACAGTGCCAGCACTGAGCTGCAGAATTTTGTTGGCAGCGATGACAAAGAAAGCCTTTACGGGCTGAGCAATCATCTGCATCAAGTGGTGGGTTCACTGCAAATGCTTGAGATGAGGGCTCTGTCTTCATTGATGATGGAGTGCGAACTACTGATTGAAGATTTTACCTCTACTGATAGCAAAATAGGAAAGTCTAGTTTTGTGGTTTTGTTAGATAGTGCTTTTTTAGCGCTTAAGGCAACATTCACACGCATCGAGAAAGGCCTTCCAGAGAACCCAACTGATGTTGTCGAATTGATCAATCAAATTCGCTCATCTCGCGGTTTAAAAGGCGTCGAAATTTCCTCTTTGTTTTCACCAATGATCGAAATTTTTCCGGAAGTAAATTCCCGAAAAGCGCTTAAAGACAAGGTTTATATTGAGAGAGCGAAAGCTTTGCGCGTGTACTATCAAACCTTTCTATTGCAGTGGTTGAGAGATGGCGACGATACCGCGATCGATAAGCTTGGCATGGTAATAGATAAGCTATTTCAGATGAGTACCTTTGGCGCGGTTGCCAGACTGTGGTGGGTAGCCTCGGCTTATGTCGATTATGTAAAGAACAATGACCTAGGTAATAAGCTGGTTCATAGCCGAATTTTTCGTCAGATTGATGATCGCTTTCGAGAGTTAGAACAGCATGGTGAATCGGCTTTGGTGCGAGATCCAGCTGATGAATTAATCAAGATCATGCTGTTTTACACCGGTGTAGGTGAAAAACGCACCGAGCGCATGGATGAAATCGTTGACGCGTTCAAGCTGCAAGAATATTTCCCTGCGTTAAAGATAGACGAAGATGCTGTCGACTTCATTCAGCTTGAGGCAAATCTCAACCAACTCAAAGGCGACAGTGATTTGCCTTTGACTTTAATTCGTCAATTAGTCTCTAGTTATTTCGAAACTGAGCAGCTTGATAGTAGTGGCTTGGTTGATATGTTGACTCAGCTTGAGATTTTGGAGAAGGCGACAGAAAAGCAAAATGCAGGGATCGTGCATGAAATTTGTGAGCAAGCAAGCGAAGTAGTTCGTGGCATGCGCCGAGGCTTAGTTCAGCGTGACGACGACACAGGATTTCATTTGGCTTCGGCGCTGATGTTTGTTGAAAACAGCATCCATAATCCCGACGATGTCGATAGCAATTGGTTACAGAATGGGCAACTAAAACGTCAGGCACTGATTGCGATTAATAACCAAGAAGAGTTAACTGAGGCGATGGACGGCGCTCACTTGTCGGGTAGCGAACGACAAGCATTGCTGGATGTAGTCGGTAATGAAGTTGAAGAAAATTTAAAAGACATCGAAGCAAAGCTAGAGGAGTTTGGCGCTGACCCGTCTA
>JAFMHC010000350.1 GCA_017854775.1 Gammaproteobacteria bacterium
TATCAGCATTATCAATGGCTCGGTTGACCCAGTCTCAGGTAAGCACTTAGTTAAACGCTATCGAGAGCTAAACTGCCGCTTAGATCATTTAGTCGAGCTACCAACCATTGGCCATTATCCTCACGTAGAAGCCCCGAATGAGGTTTGCAAGGCCTATTTAGATTTCTTGCGTGAATTACCCTAAATCAGATACCGTAGAGACATCAATATTAGACCTCAACATAACTCAGGGACGAGATATAAATAGGCTGGAATGCCTCCAATTGAGACAGAAAACGCGACTAATCGCTGCTTAGATCAAACGAGACAAGTACAATACCGTTAGCTTGGCCACCGCCGTCTGAGCTTAATCCGCCTTCAAGAGTGCCGGTACCGCCGGCGCCTCCCCCACTGGATTTAAGATCAAGGCCCGAACCTGCGCCACCGCCGTAAAGCCCACCGCCGCCACCGCCGCTGCCAAAGTTAGAATCAATCGGGCCGCTACCACCTCTAGTACCACATCCGTGGCGGACTTTACCTGGAGCCAAACCCCGTCCACTGGTACCAAAAGACCCCCCAGCACCGCCACGACCAATTAAACCACCGTTACCCACCCCAGAGCCACCGCCCCCACCGCCGGCTACCACAAATACTTCTTCTCCTCGCACGCGGATGGCGCCGCTGGCACCCCCACCACCGCCGCCACCGCCTGCTTTCCCTGGAGCAGCAGTTCCACCTTCAAAACCCGAAGTAGAACCGCCACCATGCCCACCGTTTGGTAAGCTACCATCCTCACCCCTAACACCAACAAAGATTTCCAGAGTCTCCCCTGGGGATACTTTAATATTTGATACTGCCGTGCCTCCTTCGCCGCCGTTGTTAAGGAGAACCCCGAAACCATTTCCGGACCCACCGGACGCGCCCATAGCAAAAATTCGCAACTCAGTAACACCGACGGGAACCACAAAGTGATCATTGCTGACATAGGTAGCTATTTGTCTACCCACTTCACGCTGAACGTTGGCTTCATTTAAGAGTGCAACGCCACACAACTTATCAATATCCTGATCCGTTTTGTTAAATTGTTGTTTCACCTTATGGCCCGTGTTCTTATCAGCATGTGAATATTCTATGCAGAGTGTCTAACACTGTCTGTAGCACAAATGGACTAGAGCCATGAGGAGCTAAGCTGTATAGTTTGCTTTAGATATAAATTTTCGCTGAAAACCATGAAAAACAAACACATAATGATTGTCGATGACCACGCGCTGTTTCGTACCGGCATGAAAATGATATTAATGCAGGTTGGCGAAGCTGCTGGTATTACAGAAGCTTGTTCGATCAAAGAAGCATTTGATTTTTGCGAATCAGGAGTCGACGTTATTTTACTCGACATTCATATGCCGGGTTTAAACGGAATCACTGGTATCAAACCGATTCGTGATAAATTTTACAATGTGCCGATCATTGTTCTATCTGCTAGCAGCGATATTAATGATATGCAAAAAGCCAAGGAACTCGGTGCCTCCGGCTTCATTAACAAGGCGTCCTTAGCCGAAGAGATGGTAAGTTCAATTAGCCGAGTACTTGATGGCAATACATGCTTCCCTGATGACCTTAACTTAAGAGAACACAATGCAAAGGCCAGTTTAGGCAATGCGCTGACACCGCGACAAATTGAGGTCCTGATCTACCTTTGTGAAGGAAAATCAAACAAACTGATTGCTCGAGAGTTAGAAATGTCTGAAAACACGGTAAGGGTGCACGTATCTGCGATTCTGTCTACTCTTGGTGCGGTAAATCGATCCGAAGCAATATTAATCGCCCAACGAGAGGGCATTACCAGTTAGAAGCTACTAACTAACCAGAGCACTATCGAAAAATAGCACTAACTAACCACAGTACAGACTAATTTTGCCTATGATGTTCTTGCTACCCAAACCGCCAAGCGACGTAATTCTGTCACAAGAACTTAAGCTCGCTGGCAGAAATTACCTGCCTGGTACAATTTTATACACTGCCACCTGTGGTTTAGCGGCTTATTGGTCATCGATTGATATCGCTAGCACGCGAGCAATGGCCTTAGTCATTGCGCTAAGTGTGTTAGCTGGGATTTGCTGCGCGTTATACTATAGAGGTCGCAGTACATTTGGTGATAACCCGCGCTTAGATCTGATTAAGCTACTGCTATTGGTGGCAATCCCTAGTCTCAACTACACTTACCTAATTTACCACTTCGTACCGATCATCTCGTACGAGGCGGTTATGACGCTCACCGCGATGACGCTCGGCCTGGCCGCTGGCGGAGTAACTCTGACATCACCGATGTTGCCGGCTTTCTACACCATGACTTATCCAAGTTTAATGGTGCTTGTGGTAAGCCTGTATCATCGCCCCGAGAATATCTTTTTTGGCCTGGCAATCGGTTGCTTTGGAATGACTCTTGGGCTCACCTGGTTCGCCATAACCATGGCCAGCACCATTAGGCGGTCAATTGAAATCGCCTTTCAAAACGACGCCTTGGTTAACAAACTTCGCGCGGCCTTAAACCAAACCGATGAGGCTAATCGTGCAAAGTCAGTGTTCTTAGCGTCAGCAAGCCATGATTTGCGGCAACCGCTGCACGCACTAGGGTTATTAACTGAGACTTTAGGCGGCACCAAGCTCGACGAGCAACAACACGATATTCAGTCACATATGATGTCGGCAGTTGACTCAACACGCGGCATGTTAGATTCGCTGCTAAACATTTCAAAACTAGATGCCGGTGCGATTATGTCTACGCCCAAGCCTTTTCTAGTTCAATCGATGTTTTACAAGCTTGAGGATGAGCTCGCGCCGATTGCCGACGAGAACAACCTGATTTACCGTACCCGTGAAACGATCGCCGCAGCCTACTCAGACCCGATGATCGTTGAATTGATATTGCGTAACTTAATCGCCAATGCGATTCGGTATACCGATAAAGGCGGAATCCTAGTCGGCTGTAGGCCACGTGGTAATAACCATTTGTCGATTGAAGTTTGGGATACTGGCGTTGGAATACCAGAAGATAAAATTGAAGATATGTTCCGAGAATTTCAGCAACTTGAAAACCCAGAACGTGACGCACAAAAGGGTTTTGGGCTTGGTTTGTCGATCGCTCAAGGCTTAGCTGGAACACTGGATACCCAGATAAAAGCTAAATCGATTCTGGGGCGCGGCTCGGTCTTTAGCTTCGAATTGCCTCGATCAACCGCATCAGTAATTGAAGACCTGCCGGTTAATACGAACGTCACCGAATTTGATGGACAAAAAGTGATTGTAATCGACGACGATGAGCGAGTTAGGGTCTCGATGCATAGCCTCATGGAAACGTGGGGTTGCCGCTGTATAAGCGCCGAATCTGCCGAAGAAGCCCTA
>JAFMHC010000107.1 GCA_017854775.1 Gammaproteobacteria bacterium
ATAAGTCCACACAATTACAAATTGACTCAGAAATATAATCCGAGCAATGCTTATTTCACACCGGAGGATTCACCATGATCGACAAGTTCATGTATTCAGTTGTTACATCAAAAACCTTATTACTAGCATTATTCTTTTGCCTTATTAACGCACCGGCCCAAGCGGGTAGTTGGCAACAAAATGTCTCCATTGGCGGCTTTAATTCAGTTCATATCTATACCCCCGATTCAGATTCGTCGATTGGCTCAGGCAAAGCCTTATTGCTAGTGTTACATGGATGCGTTCAACCTATTGGCAGCTTTCTTACCGCCAACCTAGAAGATGCCGCTGAGGCCCATGGTATGGTCATTGCGGTTCCAGATGCGGTTAATAAAGCTGGTTTTAGCTGCTGGTCTTACTGGCAAGGCGCAATTAACCGAAACTCAGGCGACTATGCAAACTTAATTAGTTTAGCCAACACCCTGAGCAGTGACTCGGCCCGCACTATCGACCCAGATCAGGTATATATATCTGGGCTGTCGTCAGGTGCCGCTTTTGCAGCACAAGCGGCCTGCGTGGCGCCTGATGTATTTGCCGGCGTGGCACCGAGTGCCGGCCCAACCATTGGCACTAGCTCAAACGGCGCTATCTCGACCTGCGAGTCGGTCAGTGCAGCCACCTTTAAATCGCGTTGTGAAAGTTACGCTGGAACCTCTTATCGTAGTCATTTTACCACTCAGCTGGCGGTCGTAGCGCATGGTGATGCCGATACCACAGTAAGCACCTGTTATAACCAACAAAACGCTAATGGCTATGCCAACCTTTACGGTGTTGCGCAACTGTCTGGCAGCTCTGTTATCAGCGAGGGTGCGGGACATACCGCTGATCAGACACTGTGGACAGGCAGCCGCATATCAAAGCTATGGTTTAACGGCTTAGATCATTCTTGGTCAGGTGGCGCGGGTGCATCGGGCAGCTACGTAGCCGATGACAGTATTAATTTCGCAAACTATCTTGGCGCTTTCTTCGCTCAAAACAACCTCCGAGTAGACCGCAACTCAGGACCCGAAATCAGCAATCATTCGGCGTTTGACTCAGGTGGAATGCTCAGCATTAGTGGCAATGCAGTTGACCAAGAAGGCTCGGTCAGCAACGTTGCTATTACCATTAACCGCTTAGACACTGGCAGCCCAGTGTTGGTTGAATCTATCAATGTTAGCGTTGATCAAAATACTGGGGCCTATAATGCTAACAGCGGCACGTTGTCTGATGGTCTTTACAGTATCGAGGCGCTAGCAACAGATAACCTAGGCAAGACGGGTACTATTGCCAGCGTAACCGAGCGAGTTGGCCCAGAGCCCGCGGCAAGTGCACCCAGCCTTAGTGCTATTTCAGTTAGCCTGAATGGGCAGTGCGCGACCGTTAGCGGAACCGTTATCGATACCAATCAAAATCTGGCTTCGGTGCAGGTTGCCTTTGCTAGTGGCACAATAGTTGCGCTAGTTAATGCTAATCAGTATCAGGCACAAGGGTGCAATTTGCCCGGTGGCACTAACACCGCAACCACAACCGCTACCGACACTACGGGTTTAAGCAGCAGCGACAGCGTTAGTTTCAATATTGATGCTGGAGTCACCGGCGATTACAACCTACATATTGCGCAGGGCCATATTACCTGGGGCAATGGTTACTCAGCCTGTTACCTTGAATTTGCTACCGCTGCATTCACTATGCGCGAAGTTGCCGCCACTGGTGGGCAATGCAAATGGTTAGCCGACAATGGGCCTTCTTGTGTTGGACCCGCTCAATCTTGCCTAACTGGCGGGGGCGGGGGTGGAAACACTGATTCAGACAATGACGGTGTCGACGATAGCATCGACAATTGTCCGAATGTGGCGAACTCGGATCAAGCTGACAACGACAACGATGGCATTGGCAATGTTTGCGACAGCACGCCTAATGGCGATCCATCGGCCTGTACGGAGTCTACCTCGAGTAACTATTCCCATGTTGCTTCAGGCCGCGCTACTTCAACTGGTTTTTATACCTACGCGGTCGGTTCAGGCGATTACTTGGGGTTCAATAATATTTTCACTTACACCACCTTGGCGGAAACAAGTGCTGGCTACTTCGAACGACGTAGCTGTCCTTAGAATTAGCGAATCTTAGAATTAGCACATCTTAGAATCCTAAGAATCTTAACAATTCAAACAGTCCCAGGGCTTAATGAGCTCTGGGACTTTGAGAATGGTGAGACGTTGAAATACTTGAGGCGTTGTGAATCTTAAGTCTTAAGCAATAGTTTGCAAAAACTGTTTAATTGCGGTCACCGCTATTGCTTCATCAAGGAATGGCGCGTGACCGACATTAGGAACTTGTACGAAGCTAAGATCTGCTTTGCGTGAGCGCATTTTTTCAACACACGACATCGCCAACAAATCAGATAACTCACCTCGAAGTAACAGCATGGGTTTTTCAATACACTGCTCAAAAACCGGCCATAGATCAAGCGCTAAGCTTTGCCCGCTACTTGCCTTTATCGGTGTAGAAATAGCCGGGTCGTAGTCTAATACAGGAATGCCAGACTTATCAGCTCGATAAGTGCGCTGGGCAAATTCAAGCCAGTCTTGCTCGGTAAAATCGGGAAACGCTGAACCATTAGTCTGCTTACTTGTACGCGCGGCGTCTTGCCAACTAGAGACGCTTACGGCCTTACCAACATAGCTTTGAATTCTTGCTAGGCCAACTGGGTTAAGCTCCGGGCCAATATCATTGATGATCAAACCTTTGATCAGCTCAGGCTGCATGGCCGCCATCATCATCGCCATGATGCCGCCCATTGAGGTTCCGATAAGCGTGACCGAAGAAATATTCAGCTGCTTTAGCAGCGTAAACATATCGTCGACATAAACATTAGGTTGGTAATTAGCCGGTTCAGAATCATACGCAGACAGACCTCGGCCACGCTGATCGACTACAATCAATCGATATTTATCTGCAAGCTGTTGGCTAATGCCTTCGAAGTCGGCTGAGTTTCGGGTGAGGCCGTGCATGCAAAGCACAGCGGGCTTCGCCTTCTCATCGGCTCCTAGAGATTGGTAGTCTGGTTTATAGTCTCGGGCATACAGTTTTAGCCCATCGTGGCTGCTGTACCAGACGTGTTTATAATTAGTCATATTGCTTATTATTGCACATCAAGCGTAATTCTCTTTTCAACACTTTACCGTTTGGATTACGCGGCAATTGATCAATCACAATAACTTCGGCAACTCGCTGTTGGCGGCCGAGTTTATTGTTCGACCATTGCATTATTTCGTCAGTAGACGAATCTACGTTAGCGGCCAAAACTACCAACGCAACCGGTGTTTCGCCCCAACGCTTGCTCGGCGCTGCGATTACCGCCACCTCGCTTATCGCTGGGTGCTCGAACATAACGGCTTCAATGTCTTGCGGGTAAATATTCTGGCTGCCCGATAAGATCATGTCTTTTTTTCGATCAACAACGAATAAATAGCCATCGTCGTCGAAGTAGCCAATGTCGCCAGTTCGTAGCCATTGATGGCCGGCGCTATCGACGTAGCATGAGTCAAGGTTTGCTTGCTCGCGATTCAAGTAGCCGGGCATGGTAATTCGGCCTCTGGAGACGATTTCGCCACTTTGATTGGCCGATAAAATTTCGTCACTACTACCGATGATTTGAAGGTCAGTACCAATAAGAGGTTTGCCTACCGATGACCAACGACCCTCTGCATGTTCTGGCTCAAGAGTGGTAATTACCCCTTCAGTTAAACCATAGAGCTCGATCACGCCACAGCTAAAATGCTTAAAAACTTTTTGTTTGAGTTCAGCGTGCAATGGCGAGCCACAGCACATCATCGCCTGAAGGCTAGAGTTGTCGCATTCCATGTTGGCGCTCTCTATGCCCTCGATGATGTTTTGATACTGAATCGGTACTAATGCTGTGTGGGTAATTTTCTCATCTTTGACAGTTTGCAGAAATGTCGCCACATCGAAACGTCGATGAATAACGCAAGTGCCGCCCGCCAACAAGGTAGTTAGCATGGCCACCCAAGAGATGTTGGAATACAGGCCAAGTGTCAGTAGGGTTTTACTATTACAATGATATCGCAGCGCAATAGCGAGATCATAGGCCCAGTCTCGGCGACCGGCTTGTGTATGCACAATCCCTTTTGGCATGCCGGTTGTGCCAGAGCTGTAGATAACGTTCTGTGGGCTTGAGTCGGTATAGTTTATCTTCGGAAGGTCAGTTGAATGACCCTTAGTAAATTCATCAATCTCAAGCCAATTATTGCCTACGGCTGAGTCAACCAAAATAGTCTGTAATGAGCCGGGCAAACGATCGGCTATAGCGCTTATACGATCGGCCTGGTCGCTAGTTAGCACTAACACCTTGACCTTAGAATCGCTGAGCATCCCGAGTAGAGCATCGTCGTTGACCGACAGGTTAATCGGCACCGATACGGTACCCGCGGCCATGCACCCCATGATCGCTTGCATCATTGAAGTGCCATTCGACATGACGATTCCGACCGTGTCACCGACTACTACACCATTATCAATTAAGGCATTAGCAAACTGATGATTTCGATCAATGAAGGTTCGCCAAGTTAATCGTTGATCGCCAAAAATGACGGCTTCCTGATTTGCTCTCCATCGGCCATGCAAGGCCAAGATCTCGGGCAACAGCGGGTTATGTGTTTTAAAAAATGCCATACGTCGTTCACACTTTATCGCTTAGAGCGTTGCCAGTCTTTACTCTGGCAACTCTCGGTCCATGTAATGGGGCCTGCTTATTCAGACCCCGAAGAAGGTAACCTAGAAAAAGGTGACCTAGAGTGGGTATTAGAAGCGGTAGCCTACCGAAACACTAAATGTACGAGGGTCGCCATAATAACCAATCACAGTATCTTCGCCGCCTAAGCCAGGACCCGCAGCCGTGGTAGCAAAGTTGTAGCCTGCCAAACGATATTCCTTATCACCAATATTTTTAGCTTGCACTGAAAACCAAAGCTTATCATTCGGCGCAGTTAGCGTGACACCCGCGTTAAAGATCGAGTAAGAGCCTTCGTCTAATTGCGACGGCACTTCGAATATCTGAGTCTCAGCGCGATACGCCACATTACCTGTCACCGTCATTGACCAGTCATCAAAGACCGTATCAGAATAGTTTAGCGCTAGGTTTACCGAAGTATCGGGGGTATTAGCAAAACCCCAAATATCAGACACATCGACCAGACTTCCGGTCGCTGGGTCAGTGGTTAATACACGATCGAACTCAGCATCGAGCAGGCCAACTCCGAGTGAGGCGGTTAACGCTTCTGTTAAGACGTAGTCAAGCTCAAGCTCGACGCCTTGAATCGATGAGTCAGCCGCGTTTAAAACCGTAGAAGCAAAATCGGCGCCATTATCAATAGTTCGCTGTATGGTTACTTGTTGATCTGAATAGTCGCTGCTGAACAAGGCGATATTGGCACGCAAACGACCATCTAATAAAGTTGCTTTATAACCGAGTTCAAGGCTACTCACCGTCTCTGGGTCGTAGGGGTTAAATCCCGACGCAATTTGGTCGGTACGCGCCCTCATGTCAAAACCACCAGACTTAAAACCTTCGCTAAAACTCGCGTAGACCAAGTTGCCACCTTGAGTACTGTACTCAACGCCGATTCTTGGAGAAAATTCTGACCAGTCCTCTTTGCCCACTTCGTCGGTACGCACAATACCCGGAGATATTGGTGGCGTATCAAAGTCCACTGTTTGAAATACGAATAGGGTGTTACGCGCAAACGCTTCTTTTTCATCCTTTGTGAAGCGACCGCCAAGTGTCATTGACCAACGATCGTTGAAGGTCCAACCCGCCTGACCATAGACCGCAGTGCTGTCGGTATCAACGCAGCCTTCAGTAGTCGCTGACAATGGCACTGCGCCACCAGCAAATTCTTCTAGAATGGCATGAAAAGTGCCGCATGCTTCGCCGCTGTAATAGTAAACACCACCGACGAAATTAAATTTGTCACCGCTATAGCTTAATTGAAATTCTTGCGTTGTTTGATCATCATCATATCGAGCTGGAACATCGAAAGACCTCAGCGCTGTATTGTCAAAGTCGATATTAGTATCGGTAAAACCTTTACGATACGAGCTTATTGATTTCAACGTTATTGAATCACTCAGGGCCCATTCGACGTCTATCGCGTAAGCTTCGCTTTCAACATAATTTTCGACAGACATACCAGCACGAGTGCTGAAGACATCGTCGAGTACCGGCTCGCCAGTTAAGTCACTAGCAGTTAGTCGATGACCACCTTTTGCATTTGAATCGTCTTCTGTTCTTTCTGCACTTAGTCGAATTGACACAGTGTCGGACGGGTAGTATTCAGCCGACAGTCTTCCGGCAAGAAGATCTTTGTCATAGTTTTCTTCGCCTTGATTAATAAACTCACCAAAGCCATCTCGGTTCAAACTGGCAACGGCACCGCCGATATACAATTTATTTTCCACCACAGGTATTGCCGCAGATAGCTTAAGGTCTTGTCGAGAATAAGAGCCCGCTGTCGCGGTAATAGTGAAGGGGTCTGAGTCACGTAGCTTTTTGGTGACATACTTCAACGCCCCGCCGATTGTGTTCTTGCCATAAAGCGTACCCTGTGGGCCGCGCAGCACTTCGATGCGTTCAACGTCTAAAATATCCAGCACCCCACCTTGAGGCCTAGCAACATAAACGTCATCTACGTATACACCAACGCCAGGCTCGAAACCCCACAGCGGGTCTTGCTGACCAACGCCTCGAATGTAGGCGGTAAGTGTAGTGCTAGTTCCACGACTCACCTGCAGAGTTGTATTCGGTAGCCGCTGTTGTAGATCGGTAATATTGTCGACGCCCAAATCGGTTAATGTTTGACCATCGAATGCCGATACGGCAACCGGTACATCTTGCAAACTTTCTGATCTCTTTCTAGCGGTGACAATGATTTCTTCAATCTGAAGCGACTTATTTTGAAGCGACCCTGTATCGTTATCTTGTGCTATTGCGTTGACTGCTGGCACAGCACACATCGCGCTGATCACCATGGATATTAATCGTTTGCTTGGTGAGATATTCATAATTCTTGCTCCTCAATGGTCTAGATATTAACTACTTTTTTATTTTTTCTAATTGCGATCAGTTAACGTCACAATCTATATTCAACAGGTGTTGAATTAATGATATTACTCAACGCTTGTTGAATTGTCAATGCGGATTGAATAGATTCATGTCACGGCGCTGAGCATCTCGATCTTAAAGCCGTTTGGCGGTCAGCTTATTTTGAATAACGATGACTGCTCCGAGCAAGCTTGTTGATACGATAATGCCGACCATGGCAGATACCGCGGGGTTAACAACACCTCCGAACAAGTTCAGCGCAAGGTGCAGAATTAAGCCAATAAGCGCAGCCACAAACACCCATCGAGCATTCACCTCGCCTGAATATAGAACACCAAACAAGATCGGCGCAGCCGAGGCCGCGGCCAGCCCATAAACGCCCTTTTGCGCGAACAAACCTATTAGCGGTGGGGGGTTCCAAGCCAAATACAAAGACACTAAGCCGACCATCACCAACAAAATGCGCGACCACATTAGCGAGTTTTTCAACTCACCAAATATTGGTGTGACAATATCGTTAATGACCATCGCAGAGAGCGACACCAGAATGCCGTCTAGAGTGCTCATCCCAGCCGCCAGTAGGGTTAAAAATATAAATACCAATATGTATTGGTCCGTTACTGTGTCAGAAAATTGAAATAATAAGTATTCACGCACTACCGCATCTTGCGAATCAATTTCTAGCCCAGCGAAGCGCGCATAAAAACCTATGGCCAGCATAAAACTAAAGCAAAAGCCTACAATCACGGTAGTGGCTATAAACTTACCAACGTCTTTATCGCTTCTAAGGTAGAGCACCTTAGTAAGGATATGCGGCTGTAGCATCAACGCAAAGGTGACAATAAAGCCGCTGGCAAATACCGAGGCAAAATCGTAATAGAGGCGGCTATCTGGATTAAATACCGACGCGTAGTTTTCGCTCACCGCGTTCAGTGAAGAGAAGATACCTCCGTCAAAGTAACCAAAGCCATCAACGAACAAGAACAAGGCGATCAGAATCATCATTCCACCCTGCAGCGTGTTGGTGTACGCATGCGCATAGGTACCGCCCATCAGCACGTATGCAAACACAAATAGTAGTATCACTAACAGTGCTTGCTTTTGCTCCATCGGAAATAAGCCGGTCATTAACAGACTACAACCAACCAATATCAACACAACAAATGTTATCGACAGCAAATTGATCAGCGCAAAGAAAAACCGCAGTTGACGATTTTGATATCGATGATAGATCCATTCTGGAATGGTTAACGCCTTACTCTTTTCGCCAAGTTTCAAGAATCCCCGAGTTAGGCACACAAATGCAGCCAGAATACCCAGCGACGCAGAAACGCCATAATGCAGAAAGGCCGACAAGCCATCTGCATAAACGAAACCTGGGTTAATAACGAAGGTGGCAGTCGAGGCAATCGAGGCGGCTAGGGTAAAGCCAATCACGTAGGGGCTCATGTCTTTATTGCCAATGGCAAACCCCCTAATATCCTTAGTTCGCCGCATTCCAAGCCATGACAACCACAGCACTAACAGGGCGTAAGCTATGGTTAGCCCGTATTTAAATACTTCTGGCGTCATGTTTGATTCTCCGTCTTTGGTTTTTTATTTTAATTTCTATTTTGTTTTTAGGATTCTATTCAACAAACGTTGAATTTGCAAACCTTGTTGGGCATCATAGGCCGCACTTGTTGAAGACACACTGGCTAAGGCCTATTAATTAAGCAAAAATAAATAACCAATCAGGAAAACAAATATGAATCTTAAAGATAAAATGGTGGTCATCACCGGCGGAGCTCGCGGCTTAGGTTTTGCAATGGCTCAGGCACTTGAGTCTAAGGGCGCGATACCGGTAATCATTGATCTCGATCAAGGCCAAATTGATTATGCACTAGGGCAGCTTAGCAATGCAGTTGGCTATTGTGCCAATATTTGCGACCAAGATCAGGTTAGCGCGGTGTTCCAAAAAATTGACGACGATCTTGGTGCGCTGCACGCGATTATCAACAATGCAGGCATAACGAACGATGGCTTGATGCTGAAGAAGAAAGGCGACGTTCTGCAAAAAATGCCGCTGTCAGAGTTTCAATCGGTAATAGACGTGAACCAGGTTGGCACGTTTCTTTGTGCACAAGAAGCCGCCGCAATTATGATTAAAAACCAATTCAACGGGGTAATCATCAATATCTCAAGTATCAGCAGAGCCGGTAATTTCGGTCAAAGTAATTACAGTGCAAGCAAAGCCGCTGTTGTGGCCATGACAACTACCTGGAGCAAAGAACTCGCTGGTTTCGGTATTCGGGCCGCAGCAATAGCTCCTGGATTTATCGCCACCGAGATGACCAAAAAGGTTCCCGAATCGGTGCTCACAGACATTACCAAAAAAATTCCGGCTGGTCGCTTGGGTAAACCCGAAGAAATTGCCAACGGCGCACTCTTTATTCTCGAAAACGAGTACTTTAACGGACGGGTTCTTGAAATAGACGGCGGTCTGCGCCTATAACGCAGGCATCTATGCACCAGTAAATTGACGCTCAGGTCGAACCTTCACTATACTAGAGGTTATTCAACCCCGACCCTAGCCAGTCGATCTATCAGTGTGTCTGCAAGTGCCCGATAAACAATCAAAAAGTGAAAAAATACTCGATGCCGCCGAGGCACTATTTGCTGTCCACGGCTACGATGGCGTCACCATGCGAAAGATAGCAAGCATGGCTGGTGTTGACGTTGCACTAGCAAGCTACCACTTTGGGCGAAAACTAGATGTTTTCCAGAAAGTCTTTGAACGGCGTTCAGAAAGCTTAAATCAGTCGCGCCTCGAAGCACTGCGTGCCTGCCAAGAGTCGGCAGATGAAAACGGTCCTTCGGTTGAGCAAATCATTGAAGCGTTTTTACGCCCTCTTGAAACAGCCCAAGAAGCATCTAACGGCGGCTGGAAGAATTATTTAGCATTGATAGCCTTCGTTAATAGTTCTCCAGTTTGGGGTAAAAAGATGATGTCGACATTATTTGATGATCTGGTACAGGAGTACATTATTGCGCTCAGAAAAGCGCTGCCGAATGCGACAGACGAGCAACTCTACTGGTGCTACCACAATCTTTCTGGCGCGTTGACTCTAACCTTTGCGCAAACTGGCCGCATCGATGAACTGTCTAAAGGAAAATGTCGCTCTGACGACTTTACGGCCGCCTACGGGCACATGATCCCGTTTATATCCGCCGGTTTTAAGCAGGTTTGTGGCTAGTTCCAGATAAAGAAACCTTAGACAAGAAACCTCAGACTTGAGCAAGAATTGGGGCTAACTAATGAATGTTCTTTTTAGCCTAAACATCGCTGCACGTTAATACAAACTTAAGTTAAAGACAAAAAACGTGGACGCGATGATGAATACTAACCAGAAGAACAAAGACACCATATCAGGGGAAACCGCAGAGCCCGAATCTTTAGCGAGGCTCTCCATAAACCCCCACCTTGCGAACCAAGCAAACACTCCTGGAATAAAGATAGGTAGAATAATCACAGCAAGAATAAGCAAAGAAGCGTCTAGCTGAGCTTGGTCACCTCGCTGGTAAACCACAGCATTCACTATGATGTATAAGAGAACTGCGTAAATCTTGTTTTTAGCGATATACATTAAAGCGGCCCAACTGCCTTCAGAAGCACTCTCACACTGAGTTGAATCTTTTAGAGACCTAGTTGTTAATTTTAGTTGTTAATTTTAGTTGTTAATTTTAGCCGCTAATTTTGCATATGATATTCATAAGTATCTTCGCCAACAATCTTGAAACCTAAATTTTTATAAAAGTTCACAGCTGGGCTGCCTTTCAACACAGATAACTTTACCGTTTTAGGACTTTCACTGTCCACTATCTGCTGAACAATGCCAGAACCATAGCCTTTACCCTGATGTCTTGGGCTGATCTGTATTTGGGTAAGTTGCACTTGGTTTGTTTTGCCGTGGTACTTCACGGTACCAATCAATTCGTTGCTATGAAAGACTAAGTACGAATATTCAAATTTATAATTAATTCGTTCAAAATGCTGTTTCTCAGATAAAAACTGGCCGGCTCTTTCAAGATGCTCTGTCATCGTCATCTTTCTAAGCTCTAAAAGATACTCTTTATCAGTTTCTTTCGCTTGTACGAATTTGAATACCATTGAGACCCTAGCAGGGCTTTAGTAGCAGCAAGGTCATGCCAAAGTGCGATTTAAATGTGCGATAGGTTTTTACGAGGTCGCTGTTGCCCGGGATATCTAAGACAAGCAACTTTTTACCCTTAAGCAAATCTCTAAACTTACTTGCTATCTTGTTCTTGAGCGTTTTTTTCCATAACCAGTATTACATCCGAGTTGTCATATTTCATTTAATCACACAAACATTATTCGAACACACCGGATTAGGCCATAAAGTGAAGGCTGGCTGACATTCGTAGAGGTCACCATTTCTAGCCCAATATTCTGCTTCTTCATCAGCCCAGTCTTTTGCCACAGCGAGTTTAAGATTCGCAATATTTTCACCGCCAATTAAAGTTGAGTACAAAAGATAGCCAGTATGTGCACCGCACGGGTTAAAACCAGTGTGAATTTTCTTACACTGAAAATTGAATTTGCACTTATCCAATCCTTTGATCTCTGCAAGATTCGAACTCTCAGAAATTTGTAGCGGTTGCCTCGCGACACAACTACTCAATAGTAAACAGAGTAAAGCGTTTCTTAAAATAGTCATGCTATTAGTAAATATAACGCCATAACACCGGAGGCCCCGCGAAGCGTAGTTTGCAAACTGGCAATATCTCCTTCCATGAAATCGAAATAGCTTTACCTTGCTCATTTGCAATAGTTAAGGGATAGCGTGTTAAGTAACCGTTTCTTTTGCTAACCTTCTTTAGATACTTGTAAGAAAAATCTCGCTCTATTTCCCAGTTTGCTTTACCGACTTCTCTTACTTCCGTATCAATAAGCCAATCGCCAATATACGTTGCGTTTCCCGCGCCTATATTGAAGAATAATTCATCGTCTTCTGGCTTGTCATAATTTAGTTCTTCGAAATTTGTAAATATTAAGTCTATAGATTTTAAATAATATTTTCCTGCCGTCACGATAGTCGGTTTGTACTTATATTTCATACCGCCTTTAATCGTAAATGTCTCGCCAGTTGATATTTCTTCAAATGTGAATGAATGACTACCAACTCCCGCTATTACAATAGCTTGACTGGCTAAGAGGTCAACTTCTCTGGCAACCGAGACAGTGGAAAAGAGTAGCAATGCTAAAATATAGAATTTATTCATTATGAGTAACCGGTTTAGATATAAAGCCCGACAAACAGACGCGCGTTTGAGCCTGCGTCAGGTGCGGTAGTTTTGACCTTATCAGTCATTTACGACTGTCTCGCTTTTAGAATGATCAATATAACCCTTTAAGGTCATGCATTTCTCGATACTTAATCGATATTTTTTGACCCAGGCCTCTTTCTGCTTTTCGGTTTCATATCTCGCTCCACTTTCGTTTACCCCATGGCCCAATGGGTCGTTTGGAGCGACATATTTAGACCATTTTCTTTCACCCGCAAAATTTTCGGCCTCGGAGTCACATTCTTTTTCATCGAGCAAATAAGCTTGTTCGTCCTGGTTATCCTTCTCCCAGTCGAAATGGTTTTTTTGACTATTGGCGCAGCCCATACACTGTGTCGCGATAGCGAGCAATACACAATAAAGTTGAAAATGATTCATTTTTACCGATAACGCCTTTGCAAGGGGCGGCGCGATTTATCGTCGTCCCGCGCAGTGAGCATGGCAAACTCTGCGAACTTGCTACGCATTTCCTTTTCCCTCTACGGATAGCTGTCGAAGCCTTAATATTAAATACGCAGCAAAACCTACTGCAACTCCAGGAACAATACCAAGCAACACACAGATCCAACCATACTTAATCTTTAGCTTTGTTTTTTCATAAACAACCCAGACCAGAAGAATTAACCAGCACGCTATTACATCTGCGGAATACCCAGATGAATAAGGGTTAACAAAGCCTGCTGCAAAAGCACCAAGAACGTCGAAGTCCTCGATCAACGCGGGCACAACAACAACCGAAAAAAATAACACAAACATAAGAGCTATTACGAAAACTGTAATTTGGAACATTTTAGAATTCATTGCGATTTAACCGAATATTAATAACGCCTATAAAACGGGCGAGCGTCTTCTGCGCTCCAAGCGAACGAAGTGAGTGCAAGTTTTTGTTCTTAAGTGTTTTCATTTCAATTGTTTTCGATAAATCGTGGCTATAACAATATTGATAAAAATTGAGACCAAGGTCAAAAACAAATAAAAACCAACTGATTGCTCATGCCAAACAACGATGCCGTCATGATACCTGCCAGATTCGTTATATGGCATGCCACTTCTTTCCCACCAAATTATCGATAGAAATAGAGTTAGTCCCAAACTTAGAATGAAACCGGAGACATAAAAAATCTTTATTCGTTTCAAGACTAATACATTTAACGCCGTTAAAACGGGCGCGCGTTGTCTGCGCGTCCGAACACACGCAATGAAAGTAAGTTTTTGTTAGTTTTCATTTGTATCTCGGTACTTGAAGACCACACCATATTCACTAGTAACTTTGGCTACTTGAGATAAAAAATTTTTGCCTTCTTGGTTTGAGCTGTGTTTAGAAACCAATGAAATAAATAAGTCTTTTCCTTTTGCATCTGGGTATTCGATATAAATTTGACCTGACTCTATAAATTCAAGATAAGCATTTAACTTATTTTGAATAAGCACAAGTTTTTTATTTTCTCCGTCCCACTCTAAGTGATCAGAGATGGTCAGTTCCACACCTAAATCATTTGGAAGCGTTCCAATGAAATCAATTTTGTCAGTTTGCTCGATAGTCATAAAGTGAAACTAACGCC
>JAFMHC010000108.1 GCA_017854775.1 Gammaproteobacteria bacterium
CTGTATCTCCGTTGGTCATGATCAACGACGACCCTTCTAAGTCGATATCCATTCCATCTAAGTCATAGCGCGCAATGATATCACCCATCGTGCGCACAAAATTGTCGCGCTCGGCGATGGTATTTAAGGTGATGGCTGCGTTTGCTCCGCCCAAGGAAATATTAACCTTTTGGCCACGACCCTGGAGCTTTTTAACTCCAGCAATAAACGCCGCTTCACTTTCCTCGGCTGGTGCAAAGGCTACTTCGCCTGGAGCACCGAATACCTTGTTCTCAGCGAATGATAGATTAACAATATCCCAATCAGCAATAACATCACCAATCGGCACATAGCCAGCTGCGTTGATAAAATTGTGCCAGTAACCAACCAATGCCCGGTGTGGCAGTGGTGCGGTATTGCCAGTGCCATCAGAAATCGAGGCAACGGTCGAGGTGGTGGCAGATAAGCCACCATTATCGGTAACCGTTAAGCTGACGGTAAAGCTCCCCTCGTTTACATAGGTGTGTGATGGGTTGGCGACATTACTACTCTCGCCATCACCAAAACTCCATGTATAGCTTACGATCTCTCCGTCTTGATCAGAACTGCCAGAGCTACTGAAATTTATTGCGGTATTTTGCCGGCCTGAATAAGCACCATTTGCATTGGCAACCGGTGCGATATTTGGCCCATCAACATCACATGAACCTATCTCTGTCCATGCAGACTGCCAATATTGTCCGATGCCCGGCGCGTAGGCCCAAGCGGAAGAAGACGAGCACCAACCAGCGATATCACAGTTAAATTCTCGCCCGTCTGAAACAACGCGATCTCCTTGGCTATAATTAGTGCCTGCAATGTAGTTTTGTATCCCGGCACAGCTACCAACATCGCCGTCATCGGAGATATTTGCCACACCAGACGCGGTGCTCGAAGCGCCTTCATTGTCAGTTACTGTGAGCGTTATGGTCTTGGTACCAGGGGTTGTGTACGCATGCGCGGGGTTGGCGTTGTTGCTCAACGCGCCATCGCCAAAATTCCATGAGAAACTGGCTATGCTGCCATCTGGATCCAAAGAGCCCGCACTTGAAAAGCTAATTTGCTCCCCTGTACTGCCTTGATACGGACCGTTAATGTCGGCCACCGGCGATTGATTTGTCGGATCATCGCCGCAGCTACCCAGTGCCGCCCAAACGTCGTATTGCGCCGAATTGGTAATTGGGTTTTGATTTTGCGTCCACCATTTTGCTCGGTAAGCGTCGCTACCGAATTGAGCCTCTTGACCGCCAACATAAACCGCCGTGCTATCCCATTGTGGCAGATTCGCGCAGTCGAAAGCTTGCACTGGTGAAGTGATCATCAGCGAGGCGCAAAAAAGCCATGCTGCAGACCCTATTTTTTTATAGTTGTTCATACCTTATTCTCTCGCTCCAATTAATACGGAGCCAATTAAGTTGTTCTGCTAAACTGTTCTACTAAGTTGTTCAGTTCGGCTTGTCTTTAACCAAAGTAAGAGGAGCTAAATAAGTTGCCTCATTTAGCTCCTCTGTTTAACTAATTTAACTCGGCTTATAAACCGTCACTGATTGCTTTTATCAACTCGCCATTAGCTGTGTCTCCACTAAATTCCCAGAAAAATGCACCACCCAAGTTTTGCTGATTCACATAGTTCATCTTATTGAGGATGTCATTCGGTGTGTCATAGCTCCACCAGTTACCACCGCAGAACGCATAGCTTGAACCACCCACGCTGCCAGTCGCAGGGCATTGTTGCTTAAGAACTTTGTAGTCTTCAATTCCGGCCTCATAAGTGCCTGGAGCAGCGCCATTCGCTGACCCACCCGGCGTACTTTGTGTAACGCCTTTCCATCCACGACCGTAAAAACCGATGCCCAATAGAATTTTATCTGAAGGAACACCCAGGCCTTTCAAGCTGTTGATGGCCGAGGTTGATTGAAAGTTTGCTGAATTGGCCGGAATTTGTGGGTAACTTGTCAACGCAGAGTGCGCCGCTGTGGGGCCACTTGGGGCAAATGCACCAAAGAAGTCATAGGTCATCAACATATAGAAGTCCATATACTGGGCTGCTTGTGCGTAGTCAGCCGCCTGATGCTTAGCAGAATCCGCTGAGATCGCAGCCGTTACAAGTTGGTTGCCAAATCTTGCACGTAATGCCTGCATTAGTTGTGGGTACGCCGCCGCACCACTTGAATCACAGCTTAGACCACACGCATTAGGATATTCCCAATCGATATCAATTCCATCAAAGACATCAGCCCAGCGCGGATCATTGACCAAGTTGTAGCACGACTCTGCAAAAGCAGCTGGGTTTGCCGCCGCAGCGCCAAATCCGCCAGACCATGTCCAGCCACCAAACGACCAGACGACCTTGATATTAGGATACATCGCCTTGAGTTTACGCAATTGATTAAAACTGCCACGTAATGCGCCAGCATCCCAAGTATCGGCAACACCATCAACACTGCCGTTTGCGTCGTAAAATTTGTCATAATCGGCATAGGAATCTCCAATAACACATTGACCATTGGTGACGTTACCGAAGGCATACATGATGTGTGTGAGCTTTTCAGCCGAACCGCTGGTTACTAAATTTTTAACATGATAGTTGCGTCCATAAACACCCCACTCAGCAAAATAACCAATTACCTTCTTACCACTTGATGGCGGAGGTGGGGTTACGTCATTGGTCACAGACGCCGATGTGGTGTCTGAGGTCGACGCGCCGTTATTATCGACAACCGTTAAGCTCACAGTGAAATTACCTATTGCGCCGTAGGTGTGGCTGGGGTTTTGATCGGTAGATGAACCACCATCACCGAAGTCCCAGGCGTAACTGACGATCGAACCGTCTGAATCGGAAGATCCAGTGCTACTAAAACTAATCGAGGTATTGATTTTTCCTGTATAGGCTCCGTTGGCATTTGCTACTGGAGGAGTGTTTTCGTTGGTGTCGCCGCACAGACCAATTTCTGTCCAGGCATCGCTCCAATAAGTGCCAGTGCCGGGCGCATACGCCCAGGCCGCGCTTGATGAGCACCAACCAGCAACATCACAGCGATACTCTTTACCCGCCCTAGCAACTCGCTGATCTTTACTATAGGTTTGGCCAGCAACGTAGTTGGGCAGTCCATTACAGTTTCCACCAACTTGTTCTTCATCAATAGTGACTGCGGCATTTGCGCTAGCGGTTGCACCATCGTTGTCGGTGACTGTCAATACAACACTATAGCCACCTACAGCTGCATAGGTGTGCGAGGGGTTCGCTTGGGTAGACGATGCCCCGTCGCCAAATGTCCAAGCATAGGATAAATTTTGTCCATCAGGGTCATTAGAACCTGAACTATTAAAAGAGATACTACTGCCTAAGACTGCGGTGTATGGCCCGTTAGCAACCGCAACTGGTGGCAAATTTCCCTGGCCGCCATCGCAATTTCCGAGTGATGTCCAAGGCTTGCCTGACCCCTGAGGGCCACTTTCAGTTGCGGGGCTATTACCTTGTGTCCACCAATTAGCTTGATAAGCGTTTCCATTGAGCTGGACCTTGTTGCCACCGGTATAGGCTTGGCTTGCTACCCAGTTATTTAATACCGCACAGTTTTCAGCACTGGCGGATGAACCCCAAGCGCTTAAACTGATAAATATGACGATTCTTACTAAC
This sequence comes from Gammaproteobacteria bacterium, assembly GCA_017854775.1. Taxonomy (GTDB): domain Bacteria; phylum Pseudomonadota; class Gammaproteobacteria; order Arenicellales; family Arenicellaceae; genus Arenicella. Next base: position 3,659 of record JAFMHC010000108.1, read on the forward strand.
TTGTACATGTGAAACTCCTCAGTAGTTTTTAAGCTCTTCTTGAGCCCTATTTTGATTAGATGGCGGCCTCTCTACACAGCCGAAATAAAAGTACGCCTTTGGCGTTTCACTCTTTTAGAAAGATGGTTAGGTCTTGCATGACAGAAATGACAACGTTGTCAAAAAGTATACAATACAAGAAGTTAGACTGTCTAGAGTCTGACATTTGGTATTGACTGTGTGCTCATGCACAAGTTTGTGGTCGACAGTTTTCAAACAAACGTCCATGTTCACAGGGTTTTAGCCATAAAAAACCCTATTTTTGTAGGCTACATGCTCCCTCAGATTACCAATATTTAATTTTCTGTGAATTGTATTTGCTTAACGTTCCGTGTGTATGGTCTTGGCTTACGTACCCCTTGTGAACAGATACAATATAGAGCGCCCGACAAAAAAACAGTTTGGTTTTCTGGTGATTTTAATCTAGGCCTCCGATTTATCGAGGGTTTGTTGTCACAGCGTGGGGTTAAGCTAGCTTAGTATTCTGGGCAATGCAGGTGTGCCTCATCTTGTGCCCAAGATATCCACAATAACGACATTACCTTACAATCTGATACACCAAAATCAACGTGTTTGCTAGCAGATTACTCTAGGCTGAGATGATGCTATTTAATAAGATTTCATCACTGAATCACCAATATTTGCGATGGACTTATCGATACCCTCTTATTGGCGAAACGCGCCCAATAGTACTAACTGGGTGAGCCTATCGGTGATTGAAGTGGGGTGCTGCAAGCCCAATCTTTTCAGAGCGGCGCTATCATCCTGATCACGTTTCGCAAGCAAACCCTTGAGCGCTAATTTAAATATGGCGGTTTTAGATTTTCCGGCACTTTTCAGTCTCTGCAGCACCGGGATCAATCGCTGCTCAAGCTCGGTAAAATCGGTACCGAAAGGGTAGTCGGGTAGTAAGCCTTGCTGTTTGAATGTTTGCAGTTTCATCAGTAGCGCACGTTTAGAATTATCTCGCCATGCCTTCTTCAATTCAAATGTCGGCTCAATCTTAAAGTTGGCTTTTGCCGTTTTCAATAAATCACCCTGAAACTGACTATCGGTGATCGACAACATAGCCGCCACCACGTCCTGATCACAGGCCCCACGTAAATCGGCAATGCCATATTCACTGACCACAATATCTCGCAAATGCCTTGGGATAGTGGTGTGACCATACGACCATACGATATTACTGCTCTGTTTGCGGTCGCTGTGTCGCAAGGCTTTTAAGATGATGATCGAACGAGCATTCTCGAGGGCAAAAGACTGCCGTACAAAGTCGTACTGACCGCCGACGCCTGAGACCACCTGCCCGCTATCGAGCCCGTCTGACACCACCGCTCCTAACAGAGTGGCTTTCATCGCATTGTTAATAAACCGCGCATGCTGACGATTTTGCTGCTTTTTTCTGAAATCAATGTGAGCTCCATTTATGTAGCCGATATCAGTCATGTTTATTTTTTTACGCTGGGACAGCGGCATGTCCCGCAAGCGATGATACATTGAGTTAGGGCCGAGGAAAAAACCACCATGAATTAAAATGCCGTTTACTTCGCGTTTTATAACGCCTGCTTGCATAAGGTCAAGAAACACATCGACTAACATCTCGCTGACACCATATAGCCCGACATCAAATGGTTCGAGATGAAGATGACTAAGATCTTTATCGCCATTGAGTGCTGAGATAATCTGCCTGTAGTGAGCGTTGTCTTGATGACGCATAATCAAGGCATAGGCCACCGCATCACCAGTCGAACCAATTCCAATTTGCAGCGTACCTCCATCTTTAACTAGGCTTGACGCATGAAAACCGGCCGCGTATTCGCTCAGATCGACTGCCGATTTTGGTACATTAAACAAACTTGCTCGAGCACTTTCTCCTGCCAGAATGTGGGCAAATTCAGATTCTTTTAGTTGCGCGTTATTAGGCATGAATGGCAATGCATCGTTCAGCTCGGCGATTAACATAAAGTCAGCCTTGCCGGCATCGCGGGCGGCCAATAATTCCAGTGTAATATCTGGATTACATGACAAACTCAGGTCACCGCCGTCGTCTTCTAGGTGACTATTATGAGCGACCATCTGAACTACTATGTCGATCTTTTTATCAAGTAGATAAGAACTTACTTGCGAGTAATTAGCGGAAATATAATTGCCCTGAGCATGGGGATTATTCAGATAGGCGCCCGCCTGCAAAAAGAACTCACTAACCTGTACGTTGCTAGGCAATTTATTGGCAAGCAAGTCGCGCGCATAAAGTAGGTCGGAGTAGCCTGAATATAACCGTTCGCCAATAGGTGCAAAGAAATTTCGCTCCAACGCAGATTTTGGTTGCGGGGTTTGCAGACTCAGCGCCGTTAGAATTTTTAACGAATACGATGGGTTATCACTAACCTGTTGGTAAAGGGCGTTAATCAGGTGATTGGCCTTGCCTAGCCCCAATGGCATGGCAACCGTTAGATGCCCGTCGTGTGCCAGTAATAGAAACTTAGCTAACTCAGCCGCGTGTTGCCAATGCTGGCTTACTTCTTGATTCAATTTAGTCTTCCGCTGTTGTTAGTGTCGCACTCTCTAGCGGCACCAAATATATACTTTATTTGGTTTTAACGAAACAGGCACTAAACAATTTAGAACTCACACACTCTAATACTTACCCCGTCATGGCTAGTGCAACGCACAACGTCCGACATTCTAGTATCGATTAAATTCCTCAAAGCTAATCACTATCACCGCGGCGCAGACTCGACTACCAAGGCAACCGTTTCCTATCTTTAATAGCTGCCCTCTGGGTCCATCAACATCGGCAAAACACAGCCAAATAATAGTCTCTGTACCCTCATTAACAGTTCGCTCTGCGTTTATTCCCCCAAGATAGGTTCTTTACCCAGCCGGGAGTCATTGCATTGACTAATATGAGACCTCAGCATTACAACGCTTAATTTTCTATCACTCGAGTCCGCCTATTTATTGGCTGCGCAAGCTCTCACGAAGCTTCAGCAAACGTGAGATTGGGCCAAATAGTACGCTAGCGTGTCATAGTCGATTGGTCAGCCGTCATCGCTGATAAAGACGGTCAAATGCGTAAGCCGAAAAAACACTCACTGCTGTGAAAAATAAATTTCATTCGCTATAAAGATTGCCGAGTCATGCCGTTATGGTTCCAACTATCCCTAGCTAGGATTGTCTTATTGGGTGGTTTCCTTGGCTTACAAATCATTGACTAAAAATTTATTCCGGCCTTCAGATTGACAATTATCAACCTAATTCTAAGATTCGGCAATGCGGGGTAAACTATTGCCAATAACGTCAAATTCAGTGAAACCCATATTTTTACTTGCTACTGCATGCCATAGGTCCCCAAAAAAAAGAGCCTCAGGTGAGGCTCTTAATAAGATTTTAAAACTGTCACATCCTGCGACTAAAAGCCCGCTTTTGGCATTGGGAACATTAATTGTGGTGTTGCCACCATGCCAGGGCCGATAAACGGCGGAGTATTCACGGGGTGGCCAACAGACGCATGCACACGACCATCTGGATGATAGACAAGGAACATCGCCACCGGTACCTGAGGGTCATCAATTGTGACCTTTTGAGGGCAAAAGCTTAGGTCTTTGGAGCTTTTAATTTTACCATGCCGATCCGCAGAAAACACATTGGCCGATGTTCCACCAAAAGCAAAGTCGGGCATCAAACTACCGAAGTTCTGATCGAAATAGAAGCCCCATACAGTGTAGAGACCACCAGGAATCAGGTTGGAGGCAGTCACTTTATAGTAGGCACCTTCGTCGTCACAGACGAATTTCATTGAACCCTTGGCACTGACCCAATCGGCAACCGTCAGGCCTCTGCTTTTTGAGCCGTTGCTTATACCAAACCAATCGGGGTTTTCACTGAGTTGCGGTAACGTGCGCGTTCCATCACGCTCGTCGTGTGTGAACAACTGAGGGTAATCGGCGTAAGGTATATTCTGGTTGGGTACATTCTGCGCGTTGGGGACACCAAAAAAAGCCAGATAAACATCGGGAGCCGCGTAGGAAGCCATCTGTGCCGACGGCGAGGTATCGGCCCCGATCGGTAAGGCCTGACCATTGGGATTAAAAACGCCACCGACATCAAAGCTCAGATCACCTACAAACCGTAGGTTACTAACATTGTCGCCGTAAATTTTATTCCAACCTGTAACCGGGCGACCTTTTAACCTCAGTTTATCGGCGTTATGCGTCGAGATATAGTCATTCGCTTGCACAAACTCAGTGGCATCTTGCCATGCAGCTGGATCGCTAAATTGTGCGGCCGCATGATTGTCAGATGCATATACTTGGCCAGTAAGCAGTGGGCTCAAACCAATTAATATTGCTATTATCGTTTTGTTGGTATTTTTCATAGTGTTTCTCCTTTAATCCGTTGCTGTAAAAAGCATAGATAATTCCCGTATCTTCCTTCAAACCGCTTACGGTAGTGTGAGCTATAAATTCAAAGTTTGATCTAATTTTTCCTAAAATAAAAATATAGGTAAAATTCCGAGGCTTAGGAAATATCAACCTCGGCGACACTCAATGGACCGACACTGGTTGGACAGCGACGACACTTGGTGTGCAGCGAAGACACTAGTTGGACAGCGATCTTCAGTGCTATTCATCTATTAGTACCTAGTCGGTAATATGTATAACTAAAGCAAGATGCTTTTCGTTGTTGCTTGCTTAGCCTGCATCCGCTTTAACTAAGACCTAGATAACGTACACTTGATTGTTTTTATCTAATAGACCCTTCCAGTGTTTGGTCAATGATGGCGCCTTTGACATTGCATCAAAAGAGCGCTCCAGTGACTCTACTAGCGACCATGAATGCGTAGCAATAGCGTTCTGATCTGCGGCAAACTGCTCTATGTTGTCAGCTCTGGCGTATGCACTTTCGGTCCAACGCAAAGATCGTGGGTCACAGTGGTGCCAGTCATGATGTTGTACATCGCCGTTGAGAATCGCGATACGAGCCGGTAGATGATAAGCGAACAATCTACTCCACCATTTTAGCTGTGCTAACCGATTACTTGCTTCCGGGAATGCATCAAATAAGAATCGACCTTGTGACACCTTTAGTACTCTCTCGTTTTTACCAACAGACTCCATTTTCACACCCCAGCCATGCTCCCCTAAGCCTTGCATTAGGCCCGATAAACTAAAGCCAATAAAAACTGGAACACAATAGACGAGTATTAGTGCTTGCCAACCGTTGCAGATATAAGCGGTGCCCAAAAGACTGGTTAAAAATAACCATGATGCCAATCTCTGCAGTGGACCAGACGAAAGCAACCGCAGTCGCATTCTTACAAACGTTTCTTTTATATAAAATAGTGGGTTGGCCAAATGTGTCGCTAACAATACCCAATACTCTCGCTTACTTTTCCCTGGTAAAAAACCGAGTCGAAAAAGGGAAATACCATCTTTATCCAGCGGTGTAGCGAGTTCCCGTAATTTGTGATGAGAGCGAACATGAGATTGAAAATATTTATCCGGGCTTGGCACCCAAAATAAAACACCAATCACTTCACCGACAGCCAGATTGAGAAACTCACGGGCACGTTTTCGTTTTACGGTTATTAGCTGCGCATGCACGGCTTGGTGAGCAATGGTAATAAAGGCCTTTCTTGCGCGACCAGTGGCAACTAACCATATCAAGGGCAATCCGATAAAGGTCATCGGCTTAGCTGACATTATCAATATAACGCCAACCGCCATTAATACTAGAAAAAGCCCGATGGTATCTGCAATCTGGGTAACCGGGGGCCGCTTAAATACAGCTACTTGCCCGGGCAAGGGACAGCCACTTAGCCAAGTTAAAAACCGTTGCAGTGGAAGGTGTCCGGCTGACGTTCTGATATTGAATGTTGTATGTCGATTTTCGTATTTGCCGTCTTCAGAACAAGATTGCTGCTCGATATCTTGTTGATTTAAATAGAACGAATTATCCATTTTATGTTTCTCCATTGAATATTAGACAAGCCGATATTTTTGTAAAATATCAACGATTTTTTTTGAATACGAAAGTTTGTGCGTGAAAGAGGGAGGACGCGACGCTTTGTGAATCCAACCTACACAAAAGGAAAAAAGCTAAACCTCAATGCCAGTCGCTTCTCATCTTAGCTAACAAGCTCATCGACAATCAGCACCGGCAATTTGCCAGCATGTAAGCCCCTAATTAGGAGCCTCAACACAGCGTGTAGATCATGGTTACGGCACTAAGGTTTTCGAGAGTAACAATTGTCTCGCCGTTTAAACCAAATGTTAGGTAATCGAATATTTTGTTTAATCTAAGAATGCAAAGCCATAATGACTACCATTGGAAATACGTTCGTTTCCAGCCGTTAGGCCTATTCCCTATGCTGAACGTGGGTTACTTGACGAAGAGAAACTTAAAGTTCGGATGAAAAGCAAGATTACGATGCTCCCGATTAGGTTCTTATCAAATTCGATTTAAATTAACGACGCTTATATAGCGATCGATATCTATTGTCCGTGAAAGCAATTTGCTTGTCAATAAATAGCCATCGATACCTATCAACATTTTGCGATTGTAATGTGCTGATAGTTTAACCAGTCGCTCGCCCTATTTCGTCATCGACTCTGAATAGTCCTTTCTATTCAGAGCTCAGTTGATTCATAGCTCAGTCAATGATTCCCATTTTTTTAGCTTCCTTTATTATAGCCTTGACTGAACGCTTCACATCATCGTCGCTGGTCACCCACGATGAAAAACTCATTCTAAACCCGCTACGACCTTGCCAATGAGTGGCCCCAAACCAAGTCTCACCAGTTGCGCAAACTCGATTCGTCATCTCCTGTAAACGGTGCTCATTTTGCTGGTGGGTAACCACAAGCTGATTCAACACAACATCATTAAGCACTTCGAAACCGTGTTCTTCAAGCAGTTTTCCTGCAAGAACGGCATGTCGACAGCATCGATCAATTAGTGCCTCTATTCCGTTTCGACCCAAAGAATGCATCGCCGCCCACATATCAAGCGAGCGCGCAGAGCGTGATAATTCGGGAACCATATCTTTAGGGGGTATATCAGAATCTTTCGAAAAATAGGGTGCCACGGTAGACATAGCGCTGTGCATCGCTTCAGCATCAGCACACATTGCAACACCACAGTCGTAAGGCGTATTCAACCACTTATGCCCATCGGTAACGCAACTATTAACCTGCTCAAGGCCAGCCAAAAGATGCCGCTTGGATTTGCTCGCTGCCGCCCACAATCCGAAGGCACCATCGAGGTGAAACCACGCACCAGATGCAGCTGAGATCTCTGCGATTTCGGCTATTCGGTCGACCGCACCAGAATTAACATTACCGGCTTGTGCTAGGATAATTGTATCGGCATCCAAGCTCGGTATTTCCTCTACCTTCATTACTCCATTGTTGTCACAAGGCACCAACTCCATATTCTCAATACCTAATCCCAGCATCGCTATTACTTTTTTGACAGTGACATGAATCTCTTCGGAGGCGACGATTCTTATACGAGGCGCGCCGTTAAGCCCCTGCTTTTCAACATCCCATCCATGCCTCGATAAAATACGGTGCCGGGCCGCGGCTAAGCAGGTGAAATTGCCCATAGTGGTGCCCGTTACAAAGCCGACCGAAGACGTTGGCGAGAGCATAAATAGCTCGCGAAGCCAATTAGCCACAACCCTCTCTAAGTGCACGGCGATAGGGCTGGTATCTTCACTGAGAACAAGTTGGTCCCACGCCGCATTTAACACGCGAGCACCTACCGTCGCTGGCAGTGACCCTCCAACCACCAATCCATGGTATCGCCCTCCAGTGGTCGCAACAGTTGCTTTTGACCCTATATCGTGCAGAAGTTGAAGCGTGTCCATTGGGTCGCAGCCAAACTCTGGAAGAGCGGTAGATAGCGTTATAAGGCCCGCCTTGTCATCGGCGTTCGGCTGTACTCGCCTTGCCGAAATATTTTGCAAATAGTCTTTGGAAAATTCGGCAGCTTGTTCAAGTACACGCTTTGATTCTAACAACGGGCTTAATTTCATAACACTTCAATTGCCATCTATATTTAATATTATCTATATAGATCATATCTCACGTTAATCAATGTGCATAGGTTTTTATGCCATATAGAGTACTATTGCGTTATGCCTGATCACGACTTTCAATCAAAACAGCTTAAAGCGTTGTCCAATACAAAACGCCTCCAAATTATGGAATGGATAATTGATCCTTTAAACCATTTTGAAGCTCAGCTCGATGGCCACTTAGTTACTGATGGTGTATGTATCGGCCGAATTGTCGACAAGGTAAAATTAAGCCAGCCGACAGTAACTAGCCATATGAAGGTGCTCGAAGAAGCCAAATTAGTGACTTCAAAAAAGATTAAAAATTGGGTTTTTTATAAACCTGATCCAGAAGCAATAAAGCATTTATTTTCCACACTAGAGAAGCGCTTACTATGAGCCGCCAATATTAGTACCGTCCGTATAAACCTTGTTTATCAAAAATTATATTACTAGGCCTACCACCCAGTCGCATGATATTGGCTCTCGGATTGCAACGTTCAGATACTTCAAGACAACATCGTTGCTTCGCCTTTAATCGCGTCTGACAAACATAAATTCATACTTCAAGATATCACCCGCATTTAAAATTTTGGCAGATTAATACGCTAGGCAGGCATTGCCTATAGCGTCTCATATCGGCAACTTGCGTGGGGAAGTTTTATCATTGATACTCTTGCTTATTAAAATCGTTGATGCAGCAGTAATTGAAGTGCTAACGTTTGCAAATTTGAGAGAACAATAACGACGCTCATATGGCGTAGTCTGCGGAACTCTCCAAGGAAGATATATGAATAAAGAATTACCATTAAGTCTTAATGTGCCAGAACCGAGTTGCCGTCCAGGCGATGAACCTGACTTTTCTGATTTTGTCATTCCTAAAGCCGGTGAAGTCGAACGACCACCGATTGATATTGAGGCGAAAGAAATTCGTGAGATGGCTTTTTCCATCATCCGTATACTTAACGCCGAGGGCGAGGCCGTTGGCCCTTGGGCTGGAACACTTACAAACGATGAGTTGAAAGAAGGTTTACGTCACATGATGTTGCTGCGTACCTTTGATGAGCGAATGTTGCTTGCCCAGCGGCAAGGTAAGACCAGTTTCTATATTCAACATTTAGGAGAAGAAGCGGTCAGTTGTGCGTATCGAAAAGCATTGCAAGATGGCGATATGAACTTCCCCACCTATCGTCAAGCGGGCTTATTAATTGCCGGCGGCTATCCAATGACGCAGATGATGAACCAAATTTACTCCAACTTTAAAGACCCACTACATGGCCGCCAGTTACCGATCATGTATTCATCAAAAGAGCATGGCTTTTTTAGTATTTCTGGTAATTTGGGAACCCAATTCATACAAGCGGTGGGCTGGGCAATGGCGTCGGCTATCTCCGGTGATACGCGTATAGCAACCGGCTGGATTGGTGACGGTTCAACCGCCGAAAGCGATTTTCACGCAGCGCTGGTATTCGCCTCAACTTATGACGCACCGGTTGTTCTTAACATCGTCAACAACCAGTGGGCAATCTCGACATTTCAAGGAATTGCTCGCGGTGGCGTCGCTACATTTGCCGCACGTGGCCATGGTTTTGATATTCCAGCATTGCGAGTTGATGGCAATGATTATCTAGCCGTTCATGCAGTTGCAAAATGGGCCATCGAGCGGGCTCGCTCTGGCTTTGGACCAACCTTGGTAGAATACGTAACCTATCGTGCAGGCGGGCATTCCTCATCGGACGACCCTTCGGCCTACCGCGCTAAAGAAGAAAGTGCCGCTTGGCCACTTGGTGATCCAATTGAACGCTTGAAAACACACCTCATCGCCAGCGGTGTCTGGAGCGAGGAGGAACATGCCGACACTCAAGCCGAAGTATTAAAGTCGGTTACCGCAGCACAAAAAGAAGCGGAGGCAATCGGAACCTTGGGTGCCGGAGAAATGCCGTCACCAAGAGATATGTTTGAAGGTGTCTATGAAGAAATGCCGCCGCATCTAGTGCGTCAGCGTCAGCAAGCGGGGTATTAATAATGACACAAATGACCATGATTCAAGCAATTCGTGACGCCCATGATGTGGCTATGGAGCGCGATGAGCGAGTTGTTGTATTTGGTGAAGACGTTGGTTTTTTTGGTGGCG
>JAFMHC010000351.1 GCA_017854775.1 Gammaproteobacteria bacterium
GTCAGGCAGAAACCGTGGGGGCTATTTTTGAGCTGTCGGACGAGGCTATTGCGTGGCTGCAAATCGTGCCTTATAAAGGATCTTTGCCTACCGCTATCCCTACCGACCCATTAATTTATCGATGGTACGAAGTGGTCAATGTCTATGGATCAACAATTAAAGAGCTAATTCATGAAGAGTTTGGAGATGGCATTATGAGTGCTATTGATTTTTCGATGAATATTGAACGAAAAGAAGACCCTAATGGTGACCGTGTCGATGTAGTTCTCTCGGGCAAGTTCTTGCCCTATAAAAGCTATTAATTTTTCTGCTGGAAAGTTGACCTGTTTTCTAGCCTAATTGAAGTTTAAATAAAGCAGCCCAATAATTACCACGCCAAATATTAACGAGACCCCTTTCCAAAACACTAAGGGGTCTCGTTCTAGCAATGGTGGTCGTGCCTGAGCTATAAATTTAATGTTTGGCTTGCGTAAATCTTGAATAAATTCGGATAACTCTGAGTAACGCTTAAATCGATCAGGCTGAAGCGCCTTCTTAAGCGTCAGATCAACCCAAGCGGGTAGAGGCCGATGCGCAGCAAGTACCGATTGATATACCAGTCGGTGCTGAGCTGAGCGGTTAAGCGCCCTAGCTACCGAGGCCCCGTATGGTGACCGACCACTTAACATATGGTAGGCGATACAGGCCAATGAATAGATATCTGACTGCTTGCTACCGAACTCACCAAGAAAGTACTCAGGCGCGAGAAATTGCGCAGTGCCAGGCATCACCTGAGACATTTCAGATGTTCGTGTTTCCTCAATTCCGGACACAAATGCTGAGCCAAAATCAATGATTTTTGCAGTCCCTGAGACATCGATCATTATATTTTCGGGCCGAAGATCTTGGTGCAACATTTCTTGGCGATGAAAGGCCTGTAAACCAATGGCAACTTGCTCAACGATAGAACGCACCTCATCAAGACTTGGCGTAGGATTATCGACCATCCACTGAGCCAACGTTTGACCGTCTACGAATTCTGACACAACGTAACAGTATCGGCGTTTTGCAGAGGCCTTATGCGACTTTACAATATGAGCATTATTTAGTCGATTAGCGATCCAATCTTCCAGCAAAAAGCGCTCTACGTAGCTGCGATCGTGCCTGCCCTCAGTCGAAGGTACTTTGATAACCACTTTTTGCTGGGTTAGCAAGTCTCGCGCTAGCAAAACATGACTGCGGCTACTCTTATGCAAATCTCGCAGCACTTGATAGCCATCAAAGGTCATTCGCGCAGTAAGCTCGGGCGGAAATGGAAGTTCATTCTGGCGTTGTAAAAATTCGTTTGATTGCCCTGACGGCAAGGCCTCAATACGCGCTATCTGCACCGTAAGATTATCCTCACTGCCCTGCCCCAACGCGTGCTCAGCGATATTCTTGGCAGCTAGGTCTAGGTCATTGAAATTGGCCGTGATGGTTTGGCTAACAAACTCCTCGCTTACATATTCATAGACACCGTCGGTAGCGAGAAAAAATACGTCGCCGTATGCTAGTGGCAACTCGGCGTAATCAATTTCGAGCGGTTGTACAATCCCAAGAGCCCGCGCTAGATAGCTTCTATCGCCTGACAGCCAAAGTCGGTGTTGCTGGGTTAGCACCTCAGTTTTATCACGAGTCTCGCTAATACCAAGCCTGCTTATTTGAGCGTCACCAACGTGAAATAAATAGGCTGTGTTTGACTTGAATATTAGCGTCGAAAAAGTACAAACATAACCCTTATCCTTGTTTAGGCGAAACTCATGGTTACGATGATTCTGAGCATACAGCCAAGAATTATTTGCTTGTAATACCCGTTCAGCCGAGGTTTTTACTGACCAGGTTTCGCTGGTGCAATAATAGTCTTCAAGAAAGCTTTTCACCGAGGTTTGACTGGCAACTTGACTGACATCGCTGCTACTGATCCCGTCGGCGATTGCAAGAGCAATTCCCTTAGTGCTTAGCTGTGGCTCAGCCGGCACCGAAGAGCCATGACAGTCTTGATTTAATTGCTTGCGACCACGGTGTGAATACTGACCGATAGCAACGTTTAAATGCGTCTTCATAGAAGTGACGCCATTACTCTGCCCAGCATTTAGCTATCGCAGAATAATGGCAATCAGGTAGAACGTTAATAACGATGGTGAGAATTTACCTATATAACATTATTAGCAGCCGCCCCAAGTTTACGCTCTGGGCTTGTTCGTACATGGGTGTAATACAGTGGCAAACCAACCAAGCATAAGCCGCCAACAAGGTTGCCCAATACGGTTGGGATCTCGTTCCACATCAAGTAATCATACACGGTGAATTCGCCGCCCATGATCATTGAGAAAGGAAACAAAAACATGTTCACAATGGAGTGCTCAAAGCCCATGAAAAAGAACAACATTACTGGCATCCACATGGCCGCCATCTTGCTGCCCGCTGAAGTAGAAATCATCGCCCCCACTACGCCCATTGACACCATCCAATTACATAACATGCCACGGATAAATATAGTAAACCAGCCACCGGCACCATGAGCTTGATAACCCAGCGTTCTCGACTCACCGATTGTTGCAACCTTTAACGCTAGAGCGCCACCATCAGTATTAAATCCATAGGTCAGGATAAAGGCCATCATAAATGCTGTGGTTAAAGCACCGGCAAAATTACCAACGAACACTAGCCCCCAGTTACGTAGAACTTGGTTTACCGTTACTCCTCGACGTTTATCTAACAACGCAAGCGGCACCAAAGTAAAGACGCCCGTCAATAAGTCAAATTTCATCAAATACAACATAATGAAACCAACCGGAAACAAAACAGCACCGAGCAGCGGTGAGCCAGTTTTAGTCGCAACGGTAATTGCAAACACAGCGGCTAATCCGAGAATAGCGCCCGCCATAAAGGCTCTAATTAAGGTGTCTTTAGTCGACATGTAAACTTTAGACTCGCCAGCGTCGACCATCTTGCTTACAAATTCAGAAGGCTCTAAATAAGCCATAATACTCTCCTAATGCTCTACAGTTAGTTGATACCTAACCCGTAAAGCAATAAGCGTGCCACTTTGATAATCAAAGTCATTGACGAAATCTATCCATTTTTAGCCAATAATTCCGATTTCTAAGCATCCTTGCTCGAAGATGTGGCAAGTGCGCACGAATACGAGGCAGAGTTCAAGACCATCCATTTGGTAGCCCCAATCAAATCATTTTGGTAGTTGACCCTTACCAAAATCGTTAAGCAGTTCTCCCGATCAATCTCACTTAGTCGAATAAGACATTGTT
>JAFMHC010000109.1 GCA_017854775.1 Gammaproteobacteria bacterium
TGAACCAGAATAGTACACACTGCGCCACGGCCTTTGTCTAAGCGGGCTTCGACAACGGTTCCAGTAGCTTTGCCCGATGGGCGTGCTTTCAATTCAAGCAGTTCAGATTGCATGGCAATTGATTCAAGCAAGGTATCAACGCCGTCACCGGTATGCGCAGACACAGGAATCATCATTACATCGCCACCCCAACCTTCTGAAATTACGTCTTCGTTGGCTAATTCTTGCTTAACACGATCGGGATCTGCCGATTCTTTGTCCATCTTATTGATAGCAACAATGATTGGAACATTAGCGTTCTTAGCGTGTTTAATCGCCTCGATAGTTTGAGGCTTAACACCATCGTCGGCGGCAACAACCAAGATAATTAAATCGGTCGCTTTCGCTCCACGAGCACGCATCGCACCAAAAGCTTCATGGCCAGGTGTGTCTAAGAAGGTAACCTCGCCATTGCTGGTTTGAACCTGATAAGCACCAATATGCTGAGTAATGCCACCCGCTTCACCGGCGGTAACTTTGGCTTTGCGAATGTAATCTAGTAGCGATGTTTTACCATGGTCAACGTGGCCCATAACAGTAACCACCGGACAACGAGGCTCATAGCTTGACTCATCAACGTCGATTTCTTGATTAGCCGCGAGGAATGCCTCAGGATTATCTTGCTTGGCTTCAACTGGGTTGTGGCCCATTTCATCAACCACTAACATGGCTGTATCTTGGTCCAAGGTCTGGTTGATGGTTACCATAGTGCCCATCTTGAACAACACTTTAACCACTTCAGCCGACTTCACTGACATTTGCGCAGCTAGATCAGCAACACTAATAGCCTCACCGATCGCAACATCACGAGTCCGTGGTGCAACTGGGCGTTCGAACCCGTGTTGATCTCCAGTACTGGTTTTGATGTTAGATGGGCGGCGTTTATCTTTGCGTTTATTACGGCCACGACCTTTTGTAACATGTAACTCTTCACGACCGGCAAACGGCTTGCGCTTACCACCGGCACCTTTGTCGTTTTTGTTAGCGTTTGGTGATGGCGCAGGGGTTGCAGGCTTAGGCTCCGCTTGTTTGATAATCGGTGATACACGTACTCGATCAGACGCTTTGCGAATGATTGAGGGCATAATCACTTCTCGTCGTGCCCGAGGCGCTTCAACAGGTTTCCTACTTAATTTCGATTTTTCTGCTGCCGTCATTTCTTTAACCGGAGCTTCGACTTTTGCCGCCGATTTAGGCTCAACAGCCGCTGACTTTGCCTTAACAACAGGTTTTTCTTCAACAACAGGTTCGGCTTTCGCTTGCGCTGCAGCTTTGGATTCGGCCTCAGCTTTTGCAGCGGCTTCTTCCGCCGCTTTATTAGCTGCCGCTGCTTCTTCTGCCGCTTTTGCCGCTTTTGCCGCTGCTTCTTCTTCGGCTTGGGCGACAGCTTCTTCTGCCGCTAAACGCGCCTGCTCTGCTTCGGCTTTTTGAGATTCACTCATCTTAGCCAGCTCTTCAGCTGCAACTCGCTCACGCTCAACTTCAGCTGCTTGCTCTTGCAGCACTAATTGCTCAGCGGCATGGCGATCAGCTTCTTCTTGCTCTAAAACTTCACGTTTAATAAAGGTTCTACGCTTTTTAGTTTGCACTTGTACCGTGCGAGCGATACCCGTTTTAGTCGTTTGCTGAATTTCAGAATTAGTCTTTTTCTTCAGCGAAATCTTGCCGCGGCCAGCTGCCGGTGCCTCTACAGGTGCGGTTGCCGCTCCGCCTCGAAGAAAATCAAGCAATTGCCGCTTCTCTTCATCGGTTAGTGAATCGTCGACGGTCTTACCGGCAACACCGGCATCACCGAGCTGTTTAACGACTCGTTCTGATTCAATGCCGATTTGTTGTGCAAAGGCTTTGATAGTAATGGTTGACATAATATGTGCTCTTAAATAGTTAGATTGAGTTGCGTTGGTAAGTGCTTCGGTCGAGACCTAGCCTTCCTCTGCCACCTCATCTGCCGCATCTGGGTCGATACCCATTTCTTCAAACCAAGGGCGGCGGGCAATCATAATTAACTCTTGCGCGCGCTCTTCTGTGATGTTCAAACCTTCGATTTCTAGCAACTCATCAGTTGCCGCTTCGGCAAGGTCTTCCATCGTCTTAATTTCGTTGATCGCTAGGAACTTAGCCGTTGTCTCATCCATGCCTTCCATGGTCAATAAGTCTTCAGCTGGATCAGCACCCTTTAACAATTCTTCTTTCTGAATAGCCAGTGTCACCAAAGCATCATCAGCACGCTGGCGCAGCTCGTCGACTAGGTTTTCGTCAAACTCTTCGACTTCCAGCATTTCTTCGCGAGGAATATAAGCCACTTCCTCTAAACTGGAGAAACCTTCTTGAATCAGGATTGTTGCAACATCGGCGTCGATGTCCAACTTCGCCATAAATAATTCACGCACATCAGATGACTCCTCTTCAAGCTTTTCGTTAGCTTGCTCGTCGGTCATGATGTTGATTTCCCAACCAGTTAACTCACTGGCTAAGCGTACGTTCTGGCCGCCACGACCAATAGATAGAGACAATTGACTATCGTCAACGATCACGTCCATTGCGCCTTTGTCTTCATCAACCATGATTGATTCAACTTCAGCTGGCGCCAGGGCATTGATAACAAATTGTGCTGGATCTTCAGACCACTTAATAATATCGACACGCTCACCATTAATCTCGTTCGACACGCTCTGTACGCGCGAACCACGAATACCAACACAGGCACCCACCGGATCAACTTTTGAGTCGTTCGATTTAACCGCAATCTTTGCGCGCAAACCTGGGTCACGCGCTGCGCCCATGATTTCAATGATATTGTCGCTGGCTTCAGGCACTTCGGCACGAAACAAGGCCAATACTAACGCTGGGGAAATACGGTCTAAAACCAATTGCGGGCCGCGATTGTTTTGCTTAACTTCGCTTAAGATAGCGCGAACACGATCTCCTGGGCGAAGGCCTTCACGTTGAATCATTTTATTACGCGGCAAAACAGCTTCGAGGCCACCTAAATCGATGATTGTATCGCCACGTTCTTGACGTTTAACAACACCCGAAAGCATTTCGCCTACACGTGGCTCGAACTCTTCACTGATTTTGTTTCGCTCGGCTTCACGCACCTTCTGCATGATCACTTGCTTGGCCGCTTGGGCTGCAATTCGGCCAAACGGTTCGGCGACTAATTCTTCTTTCACGAACTCGCCAACTTCTAACTCTGGGTCATGTTCTTTAGCAGCACTAATACACATTTGCTTAGATGGGAATTCCAACTCAGCATCGTCTTCAATTACTTCCCAAACTCGATAAGGAATGTACGAGCCATCAGTTTGATCGATAACGCAATGCACGTCGATGTCCTCGCGGTGACGTTTACGAGTAGCCGTCGCCAGCGCCGCTTCAATTGCTTCGAAGATGATGCCTTTATCAACTGCTTTTTCTGTTGATAGCACTTCGGCCATCATTAAAAGTTCGCTTGCCATGTTTCCTAGCTCTCTATATTTAGAAATAAACGTATTAAAAATAAACGCTGTTAAAAGTAAATTTAGTCAAAATCATAGACAGGGATTAGTCTCGCTCTGTCCATATCTGAATACGGTAATTCAGATTGCTCGCCGTCAACTTCAACAACAGCAAACTCTTCGGTTGCTTCAATTAGCTCACCCGTGAAGCGGCGGCGCCCATTTACAAGGGTCGCCATCTTGATTTTCACTTGCTGACCAACAACCGCCTTAAAGTGAAGCGGCTTTGCCAATGGGCGATCCATTCCAGGAGATGAAACCTCTAGGGTGTACTGATTCGAAATCGGATCTTCAACGTCTAAAATAGCGCTGAACTGTCGACTCGCCTTGGTACAATCTTCCACGGTTATACCGTTTGGCGTATCAATATAGATACGCACGATAGAAGTATCACCACCACTCAACTCAACAGCCACTAGCTCAAGCCCTAACGCCTCAGCGCCGGGGTTAAGGATTTCTTCAATGTGTGGAACTGTTAAAGCCATTCTTTCAATCTCAATTTAATTACTTCTTAAAACCTTATCCTGGTATCCCAGAATACAAAAAGGCGAGCACTGCTCACCTATTCCTGATTAAGGTCGTCGACCTAAATCAATTTTCACCACATACGTCGACCACCAAACAAAGACCCAATACTGTCAATAGACAGGGCCCTCAAATGAGGCAGTTCAACCTTTCAAAATTAATTTTTCACAAGTAAGCTCAAAATAACATGTAGTAAAAACACAAAACCCCGCATAGCGCGGGGCTTCCAGTGAGTTCAATCAGCATTAAAACCGACTAAACAAATTTGGCAGCAGCGAGTTTGGACAAAACCAAACACTAGTAACACTATGCACCGCTAACTTAGCTTAACAAAAATAATCGAGCAGTTGAATATTCTTGGCTAAATCATCTAATTTTTAAATTCACAGTTAAGCAAAAATAAAAATTTCACTTGGTAGCGGGGGCAGGATTTGAACCTACGACCTTCGGGTTATGAGCCCGACGAGCTGCCAGACTGCTCCACCCCGCAACATCAAGTGGAGGCGTAATATAATGAATGAAATGGCTAATAGCAAGCCTTATTTAAGCCAGTTTTGATAAAATCTTGCTCAACAGATAGTTATTCATCGATGTTTTCTATTTAGCAGTTCTAACGCTAGCCAGTCTAGCAACACGTCGGTTGCAGGCCCTTTATTTAGGTGCCCGTGAACACCATGAATACCTGCGGGTATAGGTTCAGCTTTGACATGAGCTGAATCCAGCGAATGTTGATCAACAATGTCGAAGCTTACTTGATCTTTTATATTAAACTCGCGACGAATCGGAATTGGCTCAAACGGGTGCAAGCCAAGATTGACCAGGGTTTGTTCAGTTGAGAAAAGGCCTTCGTGACGCACCTCTGTTCCGTAACCTGACTGCATGAAGGCCTCGAAGTCTAGTGCCCAGAGAGAATCAACAAAGTCCAGAATCACCTGCTTTGAAATCTCAGGGTAAACCACCACTTGGTCAGAAAAAAAATCGTTGACGAGCGCGGCAACGAGTATTGCGCCATCATCATAGACTAATTCTTTAGCATTAAAGAAATCGTGATCATGCACACAAAGAGGAAAAGAGATTCCGCTTTTGATTACTTGAGCCAAGCCAAAAAACCTCGCAAACATAGCAAATTCAGCGGTAAAATTAGATGGCAGATCTATCGGTATTGCATTCGGGTAGTCGATATTTGTCAAAATGATTTGCTGGCTCCCCATGCGCCTCTTCAAATAGCACTGCAAATCAAAATAACGTTTTAACTCGGCGACCCTTGCCTCGCTAGCATCGGGTGACAACCAATATGAACACAAGTAATTCATAGCGAGTTACCCGCAGTTGACCGTGCGGCTAGTGAGAGCTCATCGAGCTTTTTAATATCAAGACCACTGTGTTCAGTAAAACTGTCGACCACAAAATCATATAAGGTTGGCGCAAGTAGAGCCACCTGAAAAACCGGCGACTCGATCAATTCAACGTCACGACTACGAGAATTTAAATCACTGAAGTTTGATATTGCGTTGCAGATCGCTGATTCGAATTCAGCGTCACTCTCGGTTAGCGCGATTATTAGCAGCACATTTGGGCGTTGCTGTTCGCTAGCACGTCGAAAAAGGGACCTTAACTCTGACATTGACGTTGTAGTCTGCATAATACGCTGCACCCCCAGACCGTTTAGCGATGGCGGCGGCATACTCTTTTGTGTAAATAGATAAATGCTATCGTACTGCCATAGTGGGCTGGCCTTCTCAAGCAACAAGCGTGAATACATCGAGCTGGTATTGGCCTCGCCCAAGAGATCTGAAAAGTGATTTAGAATCGGGCGCGTATCTAAGCCTAATTCTTCCCAGCCGATATGGTAATTACGAATTCGGTCCTCCCAAGAGTTAGGATAAGTCGGCGCATTCGGCCGATCAAAACGATGAGTCCAACGCAAGAATGGTAAGCACAACACTCTACCTCCGTGTTGGCGAAATTTCTCATGAATGTAGCCCTCTTCGCCGCCAAAGCCTCTAAACTTAAGATTGAAACTAGGCCAGTTACCCTTCACACAAGCAAATAGTCCAAGCCCTTGCATTGGTATATCAAACGGTTCGCTTTCAATCTCACCACCACGATCGTCTTTACCCCATCGCCCATAAAATCCCTCACGCCACTCGGGCGTCATATGGGTACTAAAATTGTCATGATTATCGTAGTAAATAGGCCCATGTAAAATATCAGCTGATTCTGAGTTTGCATCGAAATAGTCGATTAGCCGCCGCAATGCCCCTGCATGCAAGAACACATGGCAATCCATGCAAAGCACATATTTACCGTTAGCTTCATGAAAAACACGTTCACGAATCGCTGTTCCGCGGTACTCCTTAGCGGCAACGTAGCGCACATTTGGAACTCGCTCGGCGAGACCTCTTACTGCCTCGCCGTGTTTCGAGCTGGGGTTGTTATCAATAATTAGAATTTCAATATCGTGTAAGCATTGCTGGTGATACAACACCAAACTCATAACCGAAAAGTAGACACCATCGTAATCGTCGTGGGTAGCCATTCCGACGGTTAATTTAGGGCGCGGACTATTACTAACGCATGGCACAGTCAATACACTACTGACAGGAGGCTTAGTTGGATTAGCTTTTTCACTATCCGCACTCTCAATTTCAACAAGAGTTGCGCGCACTTGACTTTTAATTACGTGACTTAAACTTTGTTTTAATAGATGTTGTACCGCGTCAATCGCCTCTTCGCTACGACCTTGCCGATGCCAAGACTGAGCTTTTAATAGTGCCGCCGTATGTGTGTAGATAGACGGTTCGTGATAGCTCACCTCAACTGGCTTATCGATGCTTCCTGCCTGCTCAGCGAGTAAGCCGGCAGTGCGAAAATCACTTTCATCAAAATGCATCTTTGCCAGTCGAAAAAGCGGCTCCGCACGAGTTGGGGTTAATTCAAAAGCCGCTTGCCAATGCTCAATTGCGCCTTGGTGTTGTTGCTTGGCCAGACAAATATTACCGGCCAGGTAATGCGCCATCCACAACACTGGCTCGGCCGCAGCCAGCATATAAATGCCCTCGAAGTGAGTTAACGCTAAATCTAATTGCCCACTGCTTAGTTCTATTAAACCTAGGGCCATTAATAAATTTGCATCGACCTCAAATTCACCTAAAACCGCGTCGAGTAGAAAACGATTGGCTACGATATCGCCAACCCAGTCTGGCTGATCGGCATGGCTGGAGATTGAAAATGATGATGCGAAATCAACCTCTAAGCCACCTAATACCGCTTGTTCAGCTGCGGGGTAATTAAAAAAAACCTTAGCAGTTGACCTGAACAAGCGCGCTTCCGAGACAACGACATTTTTTTTGGCTATATCAAGAACGCCAACATCAGCATTAGCCGGCAAGCTTAATACAGGCTCCAAAACACATAACTCTTCATTTAAATCGAGCAACAAAACCCAATCTGCATGCGTCTGTGCTTGTGCCAGCAATGCAGTTTTCGCATCGCCGTAATGGTTCATCGGACCGGACATAAAATGACCATCGATACCGGCTAAGGTATTTCTTACAAACAACTGGTCTTGCTCTTGTAAGCCCTGCGAACATATCACCCAGTGATCAATAAAGGGCTTGGCCGATAAAAGTGCGGTATCCGACAAAGTTGTGTTGGGCTTTATCAGGATTGCTAAGCAAATCGTATTTGAGGGACTTTGGGCCATTGAATCACTATTGCTGTTGATTCTGTCAAATATCATGAGTTCTATCGACAGTTGTTTGTTTTATTGAGCTTTGCATCAAAGCGTCTGGCTAAATTAGCACACAAGCCAAGATAAGTTTAACTGGCTTAATGAGAAAGTAGCTAGCAGTAGATACCGGACCTTAGGATCAGCTAATTTAACTGGATTAGCTTAGTTAGTGGGCATTTTATGGCTATTGGTTCAATGCTTTGAATAAAACTTGATTATGTCGGTATGAGGGCAACGCTAATGGTAAGAACGATGGCGAAAACTACAGTGGAAATAAGGGAAGCAGCCTCATCTTGAAGTTTATTTTTAACGGCTTGAACCAAATCTAACTTCGAGCTCACTAAGAAGGTAAGTAGATAATTATTTATCTGCGCTATGCATCTGCATTACAGCTAGCCCTAGAAAAATTTATTGTGCTGAATTTGCCACAAACCTCAGCAACCTAACAGAGTAAAACAAAGCCATGCCTAAGAAAACAAATTCGAGTTCAAGCGTCAAAACTCATCAAGTAGATCAAAAACTGGAAAGTCGCTCAACAGATGCTGGCCGACGCAAGGCGGTTGGAACCATTTTAGCGGGCAGCAGCGTTACCGCAGTGATGACCGCTGGCAGCTGGTCTAAACCAGTAATCGATGCCGTTATGCTACCTGCCCATGCGCAAACCTCGGTCGCGTCGTTAGTGCTTGGAGGCAATATTGATTTAACTCCGGTGGCATCTAATGTTGCCCCCAAAACCAATGATATTCTTGATTTCTTTATCGGGTCTGCCCACGCGCAGTCGAACGAGCCAGATTTAGGAGGAGCCTGCCTAACAATGACCATCAATGGCAATACCTTTGTGCTCAACTTAGATTTCGTATCGGAGCCAAGAATCAGCATAGAGGGCACAATATCGGGTAATTCCTTTAGCGGCTCAGGAGATGGCGTTTCGATTTCTGGCAGCATCAACCTTGGTTCAAGCCCGAGTAAGGCGGCTGGCAGAATCAGCAATACCAGTGGCGCTTACAACTTCGCGATTAACTCTGATGATGTTGACTGTGGGCCTCTCGCACCGGCCACCACACCGGCACCCACCACAACAGCTGAACCGACTACGACAGCACAACCCACCACTACCGCCGCGCCAACCACGACGCCTGCTCCTTGAGTGGTAGCGAGAACCTGCTTGCATTGTAACGAGTGCCTTGCGCCAGCTTAAGTGACAGTGGCGAGGATAAAACCCAAAGACCAATGTAAGTGAAAACCGGCATTGGTTTTTGTTATGCCGAGCTCGGATATGGCGTCGTCGAGCAAGGTTTCAGCAGGGGTTTTATCCAAAGCAAATAGCAGCCTCAAGTATTCATGGCAAGCTGGCTCTGAATCAAAATTCCAATGGTACTCTTTAATCACGGTTTGAGTGGTAAACCCAATTTTTTTCAATAATTGAACATCTCGGTCGATACAGAGAAAATCGCCGTTGTGCCCAAGGGTGTTCCAGTCATTAACAAAGCCATTTAAGAAAATAGACTCTTTACTGCCGGCAACGACATCGCCTATCAATAGTTGCCCGCCGGTTTTTAAACTGCGGCGTAATTCTGAAATAAAATGAGCTTTGTCTTTGACATGGTGCAACGAGGCAAGAGAAACGGCGGTGTCAAAATATGAATCGTCGACAGGTATGTGCGTTTCCGAACAAAGCTTAACGCGCCTTGACTTAGCGAATTCGGTGGAAAAATCAAAAGCCGAATATGAGACCAAAGAACCAATATAGTCATATAAATAACCACCACCGGCAGGCACATCCAAAACTCGACTGTGGTCCTCAAGGCTTAGCAAAGATAATGCAGCTTTGAACTCTTCATCTCTAGCATGAGGGAATAATTGGTTTGCTCGATGATACCAAGCACCACTGTGGTTAAAAATTTCGGCGTAAAATTTATTCTTCATATGGTAAAAATTTAGCGACTTCTTTACAGGTAGTGCATTGCTTACACGGCATAGCCGAACCGTCACTTTGATATTGAGGATGGCGACAATACCAAGATTCTTCTTGCACCGGAGTCGGTAGCATTTGCCAAATTTCCTTTTTGCTCATGTTGATTGCTGGGAATATATAGTTTGGCGCTGATTCCGCCTCCAAGCAGTAAACCGCTTTAAAAATGCGCTGTGCGCGTTCCATCCGTTGTCGGAAATTATCGCCACCAGAGGCGACATCGGTTTTTGTTCGGCCCATGGCTATTTGGCGAACATCTTTACGAGCCACTGCAAGATTACCGGCTATAAACGCGCAAACATCCATGTCAAAGGGGAAGCGATCGGCGCTTAGGGGCGCAAAACCACTGGTATTAAAAATACTTTCGGTATAGATAAATGGCCGTTCGGAGTAATTTTTTTGATAGTAGTCAATTATTTTTGCGACTGAATCAAGCTCCGCTTGCGCGCGGTTTTCGCGGTTCTGTAACACAATATGGTGAACCACTAACTGGCGATCTCGATAGTCGGCATCAGTAATTAATTGATGCAATACGCCTGAGGAGTCAATGCCACCGGAGAACATGCAGAGAATCGTATTTTTACTCATATTTTTTAGCTTTCAAATAGAATTATTTTTGGTAACGACTTACCGCCAACTAGCCAAGCCGCTGATTTAACAATTCGCTCGCGTTCAATATCAAGGATTTCCAATCGCCTGATTTCTTCTGCCTTAGAATTGATACGCTTGGATACCATGTACTTTGCTCTTCATCGCTTAGCCAGCGCCAGTCAGCGTGAGGTGATAGCAATACCATCGATGGAATATTTAACGCCGCGCTTAAATGAACCACTGAGGTGCAGACACTAATCACCATGTCCATCTGTTGTAGCAAGGCACCTGTATGCGCATAGCTGATCAACTCTTGCTCTAGATCAGTGACGCTATTATCAATTAGCGTTTGTTTATGTTCGCTTGATAGCGGCACTTGCAGGCTGTAAAAATCAAATTTATCATTGCCGGTTATTACCATCATTTCTTCAATCGGACACGAGCGATGGTGGTTTATTTTCTGCGTCGGCGAGCCAGCCCAAATTAGACCGACCTTAGGTTTTCCATTGTCGGCTAAGCTCGGCACCACAACTTCTTTGGGCACACTCAGATACGGTGTCTGGGTACTTAGCGTGTCTAAGCGAATGCCTAACACTCCAGCTAGCGACATGATTGGGCAATATACGTCAAATAAATCACCTGGCAAATTACCCGGCAACCGCACCTCATCAACACAATCCATTTGTTTGAACAGTAAGCGCAGTGACTCCACACAGACGATGATTAGTTTTTTACATCGCGCCTTTACTAATGGCAAAAATCGAGCAAATTGAATCGCATCCCCGTTTCCTTGCTCAGTGTGAATCAGAATCGTTTTATCCGATATATCTTCGCCTAGCCATTGCGGTTGCGGACAGTTAAACGGCTGAAAAGTCGGCATTTTCCAACGCCATTCGTACTCTTTCCAACCTTCATCAAAATGACCTTGCTTGAGCTTGATACAGCCAAGATTAAAATGAGCAGTTGCGTATTTTTGGTCGGCCGCGATGGCCGCTGTATAACTATTGATGGCCTGCTCGAAATCGAGTTTTCCTGAGTGTGCGTGTCCTAAACTATTATGTGCCTCTGCGTGATTATTTTGTTTGTCGACAAGCTGCTCAAGGTAACTGATAGCGTCATCCCACTGTTCAATGTCAGAGAATGCCACGCCAATATGATAGAGCACTGTGAGGTTACCAGGGTCTTCGGCCAGTATCTCTTTGTAAGCCTCAATTGCTTTGTCAAATTCACCACGACGATGGTGTTGAATAGCGTTTTCAGTGCGCACCAGCCTGGGGTCAGGCGGGGTAAAATCTTTTAGCGCTTCATCTGGGATTGAATAAGATGTGTGCAGTAATGGGTCGTCTAAATCTAATAAGGCTGGGTATTGCCACGGCACCAATTGCACCGAAAATATCTCTTGCACGCCATCCGAAAAGACCAGAAAACCGACACTTTCGCCTGATTCAATGTCGACGATCCAAACACCACATTTTCGATCCTGTTCACGTTCAGTCAGCGGCAAGCCTGCGAAAACGGCTGTTTCGCGCACTTCGGACAACCCAATCAGTGCATAGCGCTCGATAAAATCAATGCCTCGGCAAAAGCCCGGCACCTGAGCAACTACGGTTTTTTCGCCCGTTTGCTCATTAATAGTAACTAGTTGACCTGCCCCCGACTCAAGCACCCACAATTTATCGCGATACCATCTGGGCGAGTGCGGCATTGATAAACCCTCAGCGATCATTCGATTATCATCAATGTCCATGATCATTCCGCCAAAGGCTTTATTTTCTCGCCAGCCTGCGGCTTTGTCTGAAGTACCTAATGCACTAACGTATTTAGGCTTACCATCACGCATGGCCAAACCGTTTAGGTGGCATCGGTCGGTTAAGTCATAACCGCTAATAAACGGCGGCCGCCAACGTGGCACAATGCTGTGATTGATATCAAGCGTGCACAGACACGACATTCTTGTATTGACTATCCATAGTTGGTTGTCGTCATCAAAGCCCATTTCGTGAATATCAATATCACCGGTTACGTGGGTTCGGCGAGATAAAAACGCGCCATCATGGGTATTATGCGGCTCCACTTTTGGGCCAACATTGGCCATATTGAAATAATCGATAACCTGCGCGCCTGAGCCAACACTCAAGCGGCCATCTTTAAACGCCACGCCCATTGGTTTGGGTAAGCTTACAAAATGAGTATTCAAAGACTCGCCATTAGCACGTAGCAAAATCAATTTACCCGCTTGATAGGTGGAGACCACCAAACTGGCTTTCGCTTGCTTGAGTAGTTCTGGGAAACTCGTAGTGTGTTGGCTATGCAGTGCGTCGGTCATAATTCAAATATAGTTAAAGTTCGAACGGTGAATAAAGATGATATTGATTATAGACAGCTAATGTAGCTAATCAAAAAAAAACTAAGCAGCTGATTGTTAGAGTGGTTCGGTGTGTAAGTTCATTTAGATGACAAAAACTCAAACGAATTAAATTCGAAGAATAGTGTTTGCTGCTTTTGTTGTTGGCCGATATCCTAGGCTCTGAAAAATTTTGATCATGCCCTGCCGACCCAATTTGCGGTTTTCACTCACATTCACAATACCGGCTAAACCCTCGTCCGCGATACTTGATCACCCTTAATTAGCGGCCCTTGTAAGCGACGCCGCTCAGAAAATTCATACGGGTTTTGCAAAAACGCTGGGCTACTTACGTCCAAAACCAATTACTCTGCAAAGCTAATTACTCTACAAAGCTAAATTAGCAGCTGATCACTTAGCTAAAAACACCCGCACCCAGGAAACATTTAGTTTGTCGTGGCCTGCTATTGTCATGCTTGCCAGTGCTAGAGTTAGTGCTCGAGCGACTATTGCCTAGGGTCTTCTGGGCTTCAAGTATCACTTTTAACTTTTTGCGGGCATGGAAGAGCCTCGTTTTAACTGTATTTTTTGGGCAACCTATAATATTTGATATTTCCAATATGCTATAGCCATGAAAATAAGCCAAATCAATAACAGTTCTATGTTGCTCTGAAAGCCCGACCAACGCAGCAGTTAAAGCTTCAACCTCTGAGGTTTGGCTATTTATATAAATTTCATGATCGGGTTCAACACTGAGCACTAACTCGTCTATATCGCTGTGCTTATGTCGGTTTTCTTTTCGAGTATGTGTCAATTGGGTACGATAGGCGATTCCGAATATCCACGTTAATACCTTCGATTCGCCTCTAAAGTGAGCCGCCTTGTTCCAAACAATCAACATCACGTCGTTATACACTTCGTCAATCAGCTTGCTGTCGTATATCTTGCGCTGTAAAAAACGCCCGACTGAGAGTTTATGGCGATCGTATAATTCAGCTAAAGCAAGACGATCTTGATGGCTGGCTATTAGGCTTAAGAGCTCATCTTCATTAAGCTCTGGATAGTCGCCTCGGGAATTTTGCGAATGATTGATTGAAGTAGACATTTTTTTATACCCATCGACGGCT
>JAFMHC010000352.1 GCA_017854775.1 Gammaproteobacteria bacterium
CAATTCACCAGTTTCAGCGAGCTAGCAATGAGCTGGATGGAGATCGCGCAACAGGGCGCGCACCAGATAAGGTAGCGGTTAGAGAGCCCGTGACTGAGCCATCATTGGCTGAGGTTTCGATAAAACCACCACCGTATGTGATGTTTGGCGGCGCATTAAAGTCCACGCCAATATTTGAGCTGGCTGGCCCAGTAGCGTTGCTAACACTAGCAGCCAATGACGCACCAAACGCACTGTCGGCAAAGTCAAAGGTGATATCGCTAACATCGTTCGCTTCGGCATGAGTGTCGGCGTTGCCAGACAGCGTTAAGGTGGCTACAGGGTAAGCCAACGCGGTCATCACCTGATTAGTGTTGTTACGAGCCACGGCCACAAACAGGCCATTGCCATAGGTCACTGAGGACCAACTATTCCCCTCGGAGGCGGCTTTGGCGGTCCAGATAACCCCATCGGGCGAGGTCATCACCCGATTCGTGCCATTACTCGCCACGGCCACAAAAAGGTCATTACCGTAGGCCACTGAGAACCATTGATTCTGCTCCGCGGGGGCTTGGCCGGTCCAAGTGATGCCATCGGGCGAGGTCATCACTAAATTCGTGCCATTACTCATCAATTCCCTTATCCCCACGGCCACAAACGTGCCATTGCCATAGCTTACTGATAACCAAAGATGGGCATCGGACGCGGCTTGAACGGTCCAGGTGATGCCATCGGGCGAGGTCATAACGCGATTCGTGCCATTACCTGCAACGGCCACAAACTTGCCATTGCCATAGGTCACTGAGGACCAACCATTCGCCTCGGCGGCAGCTTGGGCGGTCCAGGTGAAGCCATCAGGCGAGGTCATCACGCGATTCGTGCCATCAATCGCCACGGCCACAAACTGACCATTGCCATAGGTCACCGAGCGCCAATGATTTGGCTCGGGAACAACTCGGGCTGCCCAATTGGTCGCTCCGAGCTCAACATTTAAGGACGGAACCAGCCCCATGGGAATATTGCCTAAGGTGACATCAGTACTGATATCCAAGGGGGTAACATAGCTGTCGCCTGACAGGGTGGCGGTTATTGAGCCATTGACTGAACCATCATTAGCGGAGTTTTCGGTGAAACCGACGCCACCGTAGGTGATAGATTGCGCCTGCGATTGCAGCGGAACGAGCAATACACTAATACTAAGCAATAACGCTATCCAAGAAAGCCTTCGAAATGGTTTGGTGGTGCTTTTGTATCTAGCTGTTCGACCTTTTAAGTTGGCCCAGAGTGCAAGCTCTAACCAGAGGATGCTTGCGCGCGAAGCATTCGAAGACCCGGCAGGCTTAACGCCGCTCATAGTGTTGTAATTGCACACAGTAAATTTTCTCGCTACCCAATCCATATTGCTCGCCCTAATAAGTAATTCAGTCTTGTTATTGTTTTGATGTGACGGCGCGCAATAGAGAGATGGAAGTCAGAACTAAGCCGTGAAGGCAGCTGAGACCGAACTCATTACTGAGGCTACTGTAATCTAAAGACAATTGATTAAGTTAGATAGGGACTTTAGTCCGTACTGCCCAAAGTAAGTTTAAATCTGGAGACGGTGTTATTCGTAGAAGAGGGCGTTATGTGAAAAGAGAGGCTAAAATTGTAGCCGCTAAGTTATAGTCAAACATTATAGATTAGTCATAAGGAAGGGGGCTTTATGTTTTTAGCAACTATCGTTTTATATATGCTCGGGGCATCAATTCTGCTTGGTATTTTAGAGTACTACCGAGATGTCAGTAGGATTAGAAGTTGTGCAAAATATTTCCGAGCATTGCCAATTAAACGTGTTTTATCAATTGCAATCGTTCTTTTTTCACTACTTCTGCTTGTAGGTCATTTGTCTGAATCCATTAGGGTGTCCACCAGGATAAGCATAATAGTGTCTGTGCTTTTATTGACGGGCTCTCTTACATTTATGGAGTATCGCGCATTGGTAAGCTATAGGTTTACAATAGGGCATAAAAAAGTAATTGGAATACTTGTTGGCATCTTTGTCCTCTTTACTTCGGTGGGAATCAATATATTAGTTGATTCAGAATTATCGAGGCTAACCGGGTTAGCAAGTACCGAACTCCCAAATGCCCAGAGGTTAAACTTTTTACTTTTTAGTGCGTTGTTTATATCGATAGCAGTCTTTTTTGTTTTAATGGTCGCTTATTTTCTTCAAGCGGCTTTTGTTCTTTTTAACATGATTAGATCGGCGTCCTATATCGATGGGGTTTATGGGGCGGTAAGTGTGATACTTGGCATTAAACGCATTGAAAAAAGCGACGAGGTTACAGCCGCAGCTCTATTTTTAGGGCTGATGATTTCGGTCGTCAGTTCAAACCTCGCTTTACAACATGTGTTTAGCAAGGATTGGCTAAGCGACCGGGTAAGAGATTACCTTTTATTTTCGTCATATCAGGACATACCAAAATATTGTCTAAACTTAGATGCCACGACATCTAAAGTTGCTTTTCTGAGGGGAGATAAGGTCTCGATCGCGTCGTTTCAAGACGGTGGCAAAGTGTCATTTCAACCAGGGTTTTGTATCCGTTCGGAACCCGCGAACCAAAAATCTCAGAAGTCGACAACGATCGGGCGACTATAACGTTGATTATCGTAGGCCAAAACAATATGAGTTGTTGCTTTACCAATGCATAGTTTGATACCTTAGACTAAATGGACATTTGCTGATTTTGGGGAATCAACAAAACATGGAACAATCTAAAGTGTGTGTGACCACGTTACGAAGTTTTTCTGATGAGCTATCTGCCGTCTACGGGGACATCCATACATATCGTAATCAGGGCAATTCTGGCGATAGGCAAGCCGAAGAAGGTAAGTATAGAAAACTTGCTGGCATAGCTATGGTTAGCTTTTTTATATTTGTTGGCTCTATATACGCTGCATTACGTTTTATGCCAGCAGAAACATGGGGAGGAAGCACAGAGGCTATCCGGCTAGTTCTACAATTGCTTGTGCTGCTAATTTATCTACTGGCTGCTGGAGTAATCTTACTTCAATATTTTTCAGTCAAAGAGCTTACTGAAGATTTCACTGGCCAAATCATTGGTTTCGCTGCAGATGCCGCCAAAGACGAAGCGGCTCTGTTTGAAGCGTTTGACAAGCGCTCTACTGAGTCTATCAAGTATGTCGCGGATAGGCTTGATCATGCATCAACCCAACTTGGTCAACTCAGATCATTTCTCCTTGGTGCAATAGAGAAAATCGGCATTATACTGGGGCTGATAGCAACGGTAATCG
>JAFMHC010000110.1 GCA_017854775.1 Gammaproteobacteria bacterium
CTCATTTGCTGTGACGTTTACAAATCTCGAAAACGCCGATGACAGCGCTGAGAAAATTAGCGTCGAGCTAATTGAAGAGTCACCTAATCAAGGCCAGCTGGTTGTCGCAAAAGTTATTGATGCACAAAACATCAGCACTAGAAGGGGCGATAACGTATTAGAGTTCAGCCTGCCAAATAGTGATATTCCAGACGACGATTATAAGTTTAAAATTCGCCTTAAAGACCACCTAGGTCAGATCAGTGAAACGGCAGTGCAGACGGTTGCTTTAACCCGCAAACCAAACGAATTACGTTTCTTCAAATCTGAACAACAAAGCAGCTTTAACCCGTTTGCAATTAACGTTGATTCCTCACCTGTGTATCAAGTCGAAGTTGTTGATACGGCTAATCGACGAGTTGCCAATCAAGCCGTCCGCTGGAGCTTAACGCCAGTTGGAGAAGCGCTAGTTGGCGTTGTCGACTTAGGCCAAAGCACGTCTGATATACAAGGCTTAGCGTCGATCAATGCAAATGCTCGACAACTTGCCAGCCTGTATGAGCTGAAAGCTGAATTGATCTCGAATCCACGAATTAAAGTAGCCCGGCGCATTCGTATCGACTCTGGAGACACCGCACAATTAGAGCTTGATCTGCTCAGCAGCGTTCAAGCCGGTGAGAATTTTACTCTGAATATTACCGCGCGCGATCGCGGAGGTAATCTTTCAGGCAATGACTCAATTACTGATTTTGCTATCGAAATACCAACCAATGGTTTTAATTTTGGCTTCACTAATAACGCCTCTATCACGCGCTTAGACCCAACGGGCGAGCGAGCGCAAGTGACCGTTTCGGGTGGTAAAGCAAGCTTGCCGGTATCGTCAATTACCAAAGCAGGCATCTATAGAATCAATCTTATTGCCGACGCTGATATCGAAACGCGTGTTAGGTCAGGGAGTGGATTCACCCCAGCAGACTTTGCCGAGATAGAAGTTATTGCTAATCAAGCAACTCAAGTGGCTTTTGAGCAAGTGTCCAGAACCAACGGTGAGTTTGGCGAGCCTGATCGCCTAGAAGCCGGCGAGACGGTGACTGTCGGCGCGACGCTCTACGATCAATACTTCAATAAAGTTGAACAAATAGATCCTCTAGGCTCGGCATCCGACGCTAACCTTCAAGTTACGACTCAGGTTGATGGCGCAGCAACACTTGATAACCCAACCAAGACCATGGTCCGTGGCTACGTTGAGTTCGACGTCAACAATCAAGAAGTTGAAACCGTGGTGCTAAGAGCGATCAGAGTTGAAGGTATCAATTCATCGCCAATACCGAGCACCTTAGACACACTTGGTGAATTAGAGTTGGTATTTGAAAAACTCAAACCTGCGATTGTCTCGCAAGCGTTTGTGAAGGCTATCAACACTGAAAATACGCCACTTGAACTCTACTTCTCAGAGCTAATCGAAAGCGCCAATGACGAGGTGCCAGTCGCGACTGTCTCTATTGATGGTGCCGTTGTGCCGGGCAGTTTTGAATATCAAGTAGTTACTACCGACGGAATTGATTCAACGATCGCTATCTTTACCCCGGAAATACCAGCT
This sequence comes from Gammaproteobacteria bacterium, assembly GCA_017854775.1. GTDB lineage: Bacteria > Pseudomonadota > Gammaproteobacteria > Arenicellales > Arenicellaceae > Arenicella. Next base: position 1,580 of record JAFMHC010000110.1, read on the forward strand.
GAACTAGGCCGATGTTACACAATCGATAGCCTGAATACGGGTTGGACTGGGGTTGCGGCAAACGATGCCGTATTTGAGCAGTCACTGCAGGCCTGCGCCTTCGACGCTGTGATCAAAATCCCTGACACCGTGTTTGTGCTTGAGGGCACAACTACCGACATAGAGATAGACGCATCGGGCGCTAGCTTGCCTGAAATTGATGGCGAAGTACGTGTCGATGGTCAACTGTCGGTTAGCCGAATCGAATCGATAGAGCCAATAGAATTTACCGATGTACAATCGCAAACTATCAATAGCTTGGTCAATACTATTCAAATCCCAGAGCATACTGGCCTGGGCTTAGACGATGGCCAGCAGGTAGCGATAACCATTGACTCACTCACTAATTGCCAAGATTTTGGCGAAGTTGGATGTGGTGATAGTGAGTGCGGTTATGGTGAATGCGGCTTCGAAGAATGTGGCTATGGCGAGTGTGGCTTAGAAGAATTACCAAACTTGCCAACAGACGGCCAACTCTCAGTCGGCAACTCACTCTGGTTTACTGTGCTACAACGAGGCGGTGATTTCGACAACGATGGTTTGAGCAACGAGTTCGAATTCTCAAGACCAGAATTTGACCCGTCCAACAACGATACCGACGGCAACGGTATCAACGACGGCGATGAAGATCTAGATGGCGATGGTTTGACCAACGCTGAAGAGTTGGCCGCCGGTACTGACATAAACAATACCGATAGCGACTCTGACGGTGTTAGTGATTTTGATGAAATCAATATTCATCTGTCAAATCCGAACAAAGCCGACTCAGACGATGATGGCATCTCAGATTTCATCGAAGTGGTATCTGAATCCGATCCTACAAGTGGCTTTGAAGCGTTTGTTGATCCATTCTATGTTACCGATATAGTGGTTAGCCCCACTAGCCTAGAGCTAGATGAAGATGAGTTTGAACCTCTGAAAGTTGATGCAATATTCACTGCTTTTGGTCGAACCGAAACAGTTGAAATAACCAGGTTAATTGAGATTCTTGAGTATTCAATCGGTGACGCTGCTGTAGCATCCGTGTCGACTGAAGGTTTGGTTACCGGTTTGACCCAAGGGCAGACCTTTGCTGAGATCAACTTTATTGAAAACTCAACGCTCAATAAACAAGTTCAAATCATTGTTAATGAGCGCTCAAGTATTCCGGATGAGCTTAGTTTTATTAATCCAAAAGATGGTCAGATTAATGCATTCAACGATGTCGATGTTGTTCTGGTTTTTGATACTAGTGTTAACACTAGAAGAGTAATCCCGGTTGCGGATCCAGCTTGTGATCCTGAATTTGATGATTGTTTGCCATCAGAATGTGACCCTGAACTTGATGATTGTTTGCCATCGGAGTGTGAAATCCCCGAGGAATGCCCGCCTAATGCGCCCCTACTGCAAAGCAACGACGTTGATACTGTTTTTAAAGCTCAATACTTAGCCTATAAGAAATTTATAGAAACCTTGGATTTTTCAAAATCTAGAGTCTCGATTGTTTCTGAAGGCAGTGAGTCAGACGATGTGTATGTGCTAACGTCCGACAAACAACAAGTATTGCAGACACTGGAGAATATTTATCTTGCTGGTCCTTCGGATGTTTTTACAGAAAATCGTTATTCAGAAAGAGCGAATAGAATACTAGATGCGTTTGTTGTGAATGAGGGCTCCGCAGATGATAAAGACCGTCTACTGATACATATGTTGCTGCCTTATGAAGAGGGCAAATATGCTGAAGATGACGGTGGCTATGGTTCTGGCGATGGTGGCGTAAATGGTTTTCAACTTAACTATGAAGTGGAGACCGCATTTGCCGAATACAAAGAGCATAATATTTGGAGTCATGTCATTGGATTAAGATCTACTCAAGGAGATCCGTTCGATTCGCCCTTGAATGAAGACTTATTCTTTGAGCTTGGGAAGCTATTAACTGGTTCTGTTATTCAGGCAGGCGATATTGTTAAGTTAGTGTCCACTCAAAGCTTAATAAGTAATTTGGATCAAAAGTTAGTGTTTAGAATCGGTGACTTTATTGGCGTCACCATAGCCAACGATCTTGAATTACCAGAATCTGAAATTGACTTATATTTCGAAGACAATACGTGTCTTAACGAATGTCTATTTGCGTTTTACGAATTCTTTGAAGATATTGATGTAAGCGAACGTCTAATTAATTTTCGATTTGATTTACCAAAATTTAATCACCGTATGTATGCGAACCTTTACGTCGAGGGCTATGAAGAAGATGAATACGAAAATTATAAATATGATGATATAGATATTTATATTTTCCCCAGAAAAAACCCAATCGTTACTCGAATCAATTTCGGCCTAGGTACGGAGTTTGTATCAGGTGACATTGTCACTATTGAAGGCCAGCGTTTGCAGGGTGATAATTTATCAGTATTAATAGACCGGTTTGAAGTCGAATCTGATAGAGATGAAGGCGGGAACATTGTTTTCCAACTACCGTCTTTGACCACCGATGGTATTTTTATATTGGAAATTATCATAGACGGAATATCCACCGGCGAAATTCATGTTGGCGACTCGGATCGAGATGGCCTAAGTGATAATTCTGAACTCCTAGGCAAGACCGACCCGCGAATTCAGGACACCGACGGTGATTCTCTTCTTGACGCAGACGATAATAGTAAAAACTGGAGGCACATCGTTAATGGGCCGAGCGCTGACAATCAGATAGATTCTCATGTTATCGGCGTGTCAGATTATAACAATGACAATATTAATGACTTCGCCTTATTAGTAGCGGATGAATCCGGCGCTGACCTTTTAAGTATAAAATTAGAGATACACTCTGGCGCTGATAACTCAGTACTAGAAACTTTCTATTTGTTAGTTGATGCCAATAGTGAGGAATTTAGTGACGATACGTTATCGTTTGAAAACCTTGGTGATGTAAATGCCGATGGGTTTGATGACTTTATTTTTGCGATTAACAATGAATTACTGGTTATTTCAGGCGCTAACGGAGTTCAATTATACAAAAAAGATATCGCCAGCGAACAGCTTGTTTTTGCTGGTGTGCTTTCTGGTGAAATTAATCTTCAAATTTACTCACTAGCTCAATCGATTGAAGTGTTAGGTGATTTTAATGCTGACGGCGTAAACGAGTTCGCGGCTAGAGTAAGAATTCAACCAGGGAATTCGGATAATGTTGTTGTTTATTCAGGTGTAGATGGACAAGTCATTTATGCTCTAGGCGAGAGTTTGTCAGGATATAATTCAAATTCCTCTTTCATAAATCAAAATGGATTTGGAGATATTATTCAAAAATTCACTGATATCGATGGAGATGAAGTAGACGATTTCATAGTCACGGCGCCCAATAGCTACAGCGTATATGTAAATGCATTCTCTGGCGCTGATGGCTCAAGTATCTACAATCGTCGTATGTCACACCCGCGTCCAAATGAAATTAATCCGATTAACTTGGGTAGCTCGGTTGAACGTATCGATGATGTAAATAGTGACGGAATCGATGATTTGGTGGTTTCAGGAGCATACCGTGATAATTATTCGCCCCCTAGGGATACTTCGTCTCGGCTCTATGAATCTGAACCTTTTATCAACATTCTTTCAGGCTCTAACGGCAGCCTTATAGATACTATTTACGAGCCTTATCCATACACAGAAAGTTCCTTTGAGAATACTGATTCAGGCGAGGCCTGTGATAGTGAAATTCCGACTGAAAATGAAACTCCCTGCGAGGCGGATGGTCCTGTAAGAGCAGACAATTCGTTATTAGTAAAGACCTTCGGGAAAAATATCCTTAGCGTTGATGACGCTGATTTAGGCAATGTTCTGCTTGTATCTGGCTCTGCTCGTTCCTTAATCGAGGGAGTAAGTCACCACTTACCAGCGGTATTGGTTTATTCAATAGTGAAAAAGAAGTTTTTATATTCATTTAACGCGCCGTTGGACGAATCTGCCTATCAGTCTGCTGATTCTGACGATTTAATTCCTAAACTATACTCGGTAGGCGATTTAGAGGGTAACGGCAGTGAGGAATTCACTGTCTCCTGGGATGATCACCGTGTTTCGGCATTTCCACTTGCTTTCCGTTACTTTGAAGATTATATCGAAATAGATCAAGTGCTTTACGCCGAGAATAGAGGTCGAAAATATCTTTTCGGCACTTTATATCTTACCTCTCTGTCTGATGATTGGGACGGTGACGGTTATAACTTGAATGACGATCCTAACCCGACCGCATTTACTGATCTAACCACCGATACAGATGGCGATGGTTTAACTGATTTTGATGAATTCAATATCTATGGCACTTCGATTTTTCTCCAAGATACTGATGGTGATGGTCTATCAGATAGTGAAGAACAGGCTCTTCGAACAAATCCGCTTAAGTCAGATACAGACTATGACGGTATCAAAGATGGGGATGACCTAGTAAATTCATGGCAGTACTTTATCCGCCCAGATACGCCTGATTTTGGCTTGCCAAATAATTCAATAAATCGGGCTAACACCTCCTATCCATTGGGAGACTTGGATGGTGACGGGCAGGTAGAATACGTAATTGCAATAGACAGTAATGTTGAAAAATGGTTTGTCTATTCGTCTAACAGCGATAAGACTTTGTTCGAAATTACGCGACCGCTGGCATTTATTCGAGAAAATAATGCGGCTGCTTATTACCAAGCCATAACCTCAATCAGTAGCATTAGTGATGTTGATAGCGATGGCATCAAAGACATCTTGGTGGGCACGGCCACTAGAGCACCGACACCTGATGGCGGTGGCGAAATTGAGGACTATATTGACGACGTCTTTTTATTGTCAGGTGCTAATGGCGACCTTATATACCAAAGACGAATTTCAGTAAACCAATCAACCAGCGACTCCGAAAGTCCGAAAATCGGAGTCCTTGGAGATGTGAACGATGATGGAACTGAAGACTTTGTTCATACCACAATTCAATCTTTAGATGCCACCGAACTAGTCTTTAGATCAGGCGTGTCAGCAGCACAAATAAAAACAGTATCGATAATCGCTCAGACGCAAAATATAGAGAGCTACAACAAGCGGGTGTTTAGTGTTAGAGCGATCGATGACATCGACGGCGACGGATCAAAAGACATACTTCTAACCTTTGGCCAATACCAAGATTATTATGCACAAAGTAATCAGTTTCTTTTGTATAACGGCCAAAGTGGCGCTTTTTTGAGTGATTTTTCTGACAACTTAAACGCTCATGCCGCGAGCATAAACCAGAACCAAGGTGACTTTAATTACAATAGAGAGCTCTATGTTGTGGACACAATTAAATTGGCCAATGGTAGCAATGGGTTATTGACCGCGTCGCTAGCAGACTATGAAGGTTATGCAGACAGACGATTGAACTTGAACTTCAAAATCTTCTCGGGCGTAGATTCTGAATACACACATGAAATATCTTTGCGTAGCGTTCCTTTCGAGCTTGAAAATGTAGAACAATATTCTCAGTTCCCGAACATCAATGTTTTAAAAGATGTTAATGGCGACAATCATGAGGATATCGTTTTAGGCTTCAGTAATTGGCGAGTCAAGCTACCAATTGAACTTGCAGAGGCTTATCTGCAACCTGATCAAGAGGCCGAGGTTATCACTGCAGAGGGTGTTTTGATGACTCTTTCGGGTCAAAATGGTGACGTACTATCGTTAGACTACGGCGAGTTATTTGGCGCAGATTTACTCAACAATTACGAATTAGATTTTTACTCTCGCTCAGGCTATGGCAACAGCATTACTAATCTTGGTGATGCTGATGGCGATGGTTTGGACGATTTAGTTGTGGGCTACGCCCGCAACGGATCATACGCGCTAGTGTTCAGTTCGCTAGATCAAGATGATGACGGCTTTACTCTATTTAAAGATACATACCCAAGAGTTTATATGGATGCGGCCAACGATGCTGACGGTGACGGAATCACCGACTTTATTGATGCATACCCAACAATTTATATGGACTCTACAACTGACACCGACCAAGACGGCGTTCTAGACTTAATTGAGCTGAGCAATGGTACTGACCCTCTAAGAGGCCAGGCATTAGATATATGTGATGTTGACTACGCTCAATGCAGTTAAGCCTCCGCCTAAATAATACAGAATTATGAAAATTGAAATGAATCGAAAAAAAGCAATATTATTAGCGACCTTGCTGAGCCTAACGGCCTGCAACCAACAAGATTTTAATACTGACCAGCAAAAGTTTGAAGCGTATCTTCAAACCAAGCGAGTCAGTCTTGAAGACAAAGATCGTGCAGAGCGTTTGCGTGCGGAGTATGAGCGCCGAGCCGCTCTGGCAAACGCTATCTATGATTCTGGTGAGCTAGAAACAGCGTTAGTCGACGCTGAGTTAGAGGAGTTTCGTAAAGAGTTATTAATCAGCCGTTACTTCGAGCAGTACTTGAATGAGGCTGTAACCGAACAAGGGATTCAAAATTTTTACAGCGAGAATATTGACCAATACAAGTCTCGCAAAGCCAAAGTGTCGCATATATTGTTTCGCACTAACGCCCGCATGGACGAGATTGCTCGTCAAGCCGTGCTGACTACGGCGACCGCAGCCTATAGCCGTTTAACCTCGGGTGAAGATTTCGCGGTTGTCGCCAAAGAAACCTCTGAAGATACGGTATCAGGCGAAAAGGGCGGGGAGCTAGGTTGGATTAATGAAGGTGCCGTGTCCGACGGTTTCTCGGCTAAAGTATTTTCTATGAAAGCGGGCGACGTATCGGAGCCTTTCTTGACTGACTTTGGTTTTCATATCGTTAAGGTAATCGAAGCGCCTCAAGACGTGACCAAGCCACTAAATGCGCTTAAAGGCGACATTCGCTACCAATTACGCAACCAAAGTAAAAAAGCGGAAACCAAACGATTGCTTGATATCGCGGGTTATAAAGCGAAAGCACCGATATCAGAGTCAAACCCAGAGTCAAAATAATAATGAAAATTAAGTCTATATTGTTAGCATTTTGTCTTTTGCTTGTTGCCTGTGAGCAAGCGACTATTGAGCTTAAAGGCGAGCCTGAAGTCAGCACTGAACAAGAGGATCAGAGTGAGGTCCTCGCGAAAGTTAACGGTGAGCCTGTCACCCAAGACGATATCGACTTTATGATTCAACGCACGTTCTCAGGCTCTGAGCAATTGTTCTTTAATGAGGAGATGCAAGGCAAGGTGCTCGAAAGTTTGATTGCCTCTAAAGCGATGCAACAAAAGATGCGTGCCACGCTATCAGAGGACAGATTGGCCGATATTAAAAGTCGTACCATGGCGTTTGAAGAAGAGCTCTATGTGAAAGAGTATTTAACTGAGTTCGCTACACCCGAACCTGTCTCCAGCAAAATGGTGCAAGACTATTATCAGCAATATCCTGAAGAATTTGGTGGTGGTGACAGCATAGCATTCGAAATGCTAGCGACCACAACCAAGCCTTCAGCAGATCAGCGTGATGCCATTTTGGCGAAAGCTCAAGTGATAAGAGACAGCGCTGATTGGTCTGCATTCGCCAATGATAACGAGCTAGGCCTAGTTTATAAAAACGTAGTTTTTCAGTCAGGGTTACTAGCACCGGAGCTCGAACGTGCGGTTAAAAACACAAAAGTAGGTGAGACCTCTGACATCGTATTAATTAAAGGGGTTCCACATGCGGTACGCGTCACTAGCGTTACCACATTGCCAGCAAAACCATTATCAGAAGTGAGCGCGCAGATTCGTAAAAAGCTGGCCGCTCTACAACTTAAAAAATCGGTCAAGGCTGCTTCCGAGGCGGCCATCTCAGAAGCCAAGGTCGAGCGACAATAATGAGTGCAACACCTACAACGGATTCGGCAAAAAAACTAATATGAAATCTATTGGCAGCAAATTTTCTAACTCGTTTAGCGCATTATTTGTGTTGATCTGTATCGTTGTGGTCAGCCAAACAGCGCTGGCACAATCTACCTCAAGCTCGGTTTGCTTGTACTCAGAGGCGAACTATCAAGGTGAGTCCTTTTGCGCCGACACCAACATTAGTTTTGTACCATTGCGGTTTGAAACAGCCTCGGTGAAACTGGCCAAAGGGTTTGAAATAACGCTTTATCGCTTGCCATTCTTTTTCGGCACTAGCTCGATCCAGCTTAAAGACCAGAGTCGCTTTACTGAACTCGATGGCAACGTCCGCTCTTTCAAACTCAAAGCTGTATCAATTCAAGCCAGCGACGCGGTGGCCGCGTTAGTACCAATAATAAGCCTCGTGCTTGACCAATACGTAGACCCAAATGACTACGATGGTGACGGATTTCCTAACGATGTTGAAGATGAATACGACACCGACCCGCGCGACCCAAACAGCACGCCGCCAGACATCGACGGCGACAAAATACCCGATGACATTGATGACGATCGCGATGGCGACGGTGTCCCTAATACGGTAGAAGACGAGAACGACACGGATCCTAATGACCCTGCGGATTACCCAGATCTTATGCCTCCGGCGTTAGTGGTCAATAACGCGTCTGGTTTGAAAACCACCAATGAGCAAATTATTGTAACTGGTTCAGCAATCGACGTAGTGCAGCCGTACTCTGGCTTGGCTGAGTTGTTTGTTCAATCCGATGGCTACTCAGGAACTGCGTTTACTGGCGCTCGTGACCCACAAACAGGCGAGTTTAGTATTGAAGTGCCACTCAAAGTCGGCGCCAATAACTTAAACGTTATTGCTCGAGATAAGGAAGCTAATGAGAGTCGCTTTGACTTAGTCATTACCCGAGGCATCACCCCCATTATCGTCAATATAGATCCGTCAAACGGAACGGTCAGCGACAAAGACGTGGTTGATATTAGCGGCGAAGTTCGCAGTAACTTGCCAAGCAGTCAGTTTACCTTGCTTATCAATAATTCAAGAGTGGTTACTACCGGTACCAATCAAGCTGACCTCTATGCGTTTAACTTTACCTACGTACCACTGCAGATTGGTGAGAATAGATTTGAATTCAAACTAAGCAGTGACTTCGGTGGCGATACGCAAATTGTCATGGTTGATTACCTTCCAGACGGTGGCGATACTTTGCCAGCACCAACCATCACCGGTATTAACCCCAGCAACGACAGCACGCTTAACCAAGCAAGTTTCAGAGTAGGGGCGCAAGTAGAGAGTTCGGCGGGGCCATTAAGCGTTACTGTTAACGGCGATCAGGTGCTTAATAGCGCCAGAGGCCAAACATTCTACTCAGTTAATGAGCTTGTGACGTTCCCGAGTGGCGAAAACCAAGTGGTTACTACCATTGAGGCAAGCGATAGCCTAGGCAAAATCACCACAGAAACCATCACTCATTACCGTGACAATACAGGGCCAGTACTGACCTTAGACCAAGGTTTTCAACCTTTGCCGCAAATCAATCAGGTCAACAGCTCACCGGTGCGTTTTTCAGGTTCAGTTGTCGACGACAATTTGAGCAGCATTCAAATCAATGGTCAGCCGATAACCCTATCTCCGGGTGACAGCCCAAACAGCTATGTATTTGATATCAACGTAGCGGTAGAAGGCGATCAAGTCGTTCCCGTGAGTATCGTCGCCTATGATCGCAGCGGCAATAAAGCGGCTATCGAGTACTCAATGCTTAATTTTTCGCCAGCGTCGGTCAACGCAATTCTACCGCCTGAGGGAACAACCTACTTAAGCAAACTCGACGACCTAAATGTGCAAGTCGCCGCTAGAATGGCCGGTAATCAAGCAAGCGACCAGCTATACACGTATTTAGAGTCAGCTGGCGCCGCATCAGCGATTCTATTAACCCTCAATAACACATTCGCAAGTGGCGATATTGTGATACCAAAAGCGCCAGCCAAACAAACGATTATCTTCGAGTTACGCAACGCCCAGGGGCAAGTAATTACCCAAGACGCCACCAAGGTCGAGGTTAAAGCAGCTGAAGATGTTGAGTTAGAAGTTGTGCGCGTTGAGCCGGCTAATAATGCTGAGTTTGTTGAGCCTAATGCGGCGATAGAGTTGTACTTTAATAAATCGATAGATGTATCCAAGCTGGAAGTGTCGGTAAAAGAGACCCTCCATGGTAAGAGTTATGTCAATGCAGACCAGTTAGGCGCAGATTTTATTCGATCTAAGGGCTATGAATTGGTTGATGTTAATCGCGACCAAGCGCCGGTAAACGGGCAACTTGCTCTTCTGCCAAGTGGTCTAGCGGTAGCGTTCGCTGCGACAGAGAGCTACGTCTATAAGGCAAAGATATTTGTAGAGGTGAAATATGACGGCGAAGAACTTATTCGGACAAGCTTTGATGTTCGTGAATTGCCAACCCTAATTGGCGGTTCATTAGCTGATCAATTTGGGCAACCGCTGAAAGACATTAAGGTCAGCCTACCTGAATTAAATAGAGAGACAACGACCAATGGGGATGGTGGTTTTGCATTCGGTTATCAAGAGGGCGCGCAAGCGGTAATCCCTGCCGGTACATATAAACTTGTTGTGAATGACGGATTCTCTAACCCTAACTTTGGAACACTCAATAAACTCTTGAGTATTACCAAGAATCGACGTAATCCTTTGCCGCGTTATACCTTACAAGAATTAGACAAAGAAATTTCTTTTTATAATCTGCAAAGTGGTCGTTCAAATAGTCTTGCGGGTGGAGATTTAGTAATCGACCTAAGCTCGGCGCGCGCTATTTTTCCGAATACTCGAACTAGTGGACCTGTGCATGCGCAGTTTCTTCCAATAGAGCATTTAGGGGTTAGAACTTATGATTATGCGATTCCAAATTGGCTCTTTGGCCTCCAGCCAAAAGGTATACGCGTCGAGGGTGCCGTTTCTCTAAAGATAAAAATACCTATGTTACGAGGTAGTTATGACTACATCGATTTTGAGTCATATCAATATGTTGTTTTGCTTGGCTACTCTGAACAACGGCAAATAGTAGAACCGATTGGTGTTGGTGAAATTTCCAATCTTAGCGTTAATAGTGTCGGAAAATTGGATCTTTCTTCAATAGACTTTATTGGCTACGCACAAGTATTCCCATCATTGACTAATGAATTAAAAAAATACGCAGACGGCGAGATATCGCTACAACAATTAAAAGCACAGCTACAGATAGCTGCGCAAGAAAAATAACCGTTTGGTATTTCTGAAAAAAATGAAAATAAAAGGACAAAAAATGTCGATATTGCAGCTACGTATGCTGAAAAACTTCATGGTTGTAGTGTTGCTCGCTTCCTTGTTATTACTGATAAAATCGGAGCTCGCTTTTGGCGGTGTGTATGTTGGGCCTGTTCCGAACGTCGATTTTAAGCACGGCCGAGTGATGGCAAGAAGTATCGTTATTAATCCCGATACCGATGAACCTTATTTGGTCGAATTTGATCAAGATGGTAAGGAAATCAGGGAGGTTGATATAGCCGGAGCCAAAGTGCTGGACGTTAGCATCCTCCAAGCAGCCGATTACTTTTTCTATGAAATACAGTTAGAGAGTTTTCGCGAGGCAAACAAAGATTCGTTAGCCAAAGGCGCCGAACTTATGGCGCGAAATGAATATGAGCAAAGAGAATTTCGTCTTGCTGACAATAAGACCGTTATCAGTAAATCTAGCCTACCCGAAGGCATAAACAGTGTGCTTGTGAGAGGGCAGAGCAATCGCTTAGTGAATAACGCTGAGCAGCTTGTTCTATTGAAGTTTCCGTTTGATATGACTCAAAATTATGTTTTGTTTAGTAATCAGAAAAGTCTTATCGTTAACAAGGAAGGGCAAATCATTACAAGTTCGAGTAATCGCATCGGTTATAGAACTGGTTTTTTTGGTGACCCTTCAGAGCCTCAAAATAACCGAGATTATAGGGTAGATCCCGATGACGAAGTTTTTGGCCCTATTGAAGGTATCAAAGTCAACGTAAGCGAGATCGTTTACCGAGCGGGTGTTGATACTACCGATGAAGATGGAAAGTACTCATTTCGTTTTTACATGCCATTCTGTCCACCTGGAGGCTTCTCGTTTACCACAGATGTTTGGGCTGAACTTAAGTATCAAAATTTCTTGCCTAGAGGCTCGGCTTCGATTCCCTATTATCTGCGCACCCCAGGTTACAGTTACTGTGCTGCCGAAATAGTGCCCGCATTTATTGCGCCAACGATTGCGGCAATACAGGCTTCCTATTCA
>JAFMHC010000111.1 GCA_017854775.1 Gammaproteobacteria bacterium
GTGGCAACATCGAGCAGTTTAGAGATAAGCTGGTAAGAGGCATGCTGCAACGAGGTTATACACAGCAATATGCTGAGCAGATCTTTAATCAGATAAAGGGCTTTGGCAGCTATGGTTTTCCAGAATCACATTCAGCCAGTTTTGCAATATTAGTTTACCTCTCATCATGGCTAAAACTTTATCACCCTATTGCTTTCTATGCCGGAATTTTAAACAGCCAGCCGATGGGCTTTTATAGCCCCTCGCAGCTAATTCAAGATGCAAAACGACATAATATTGTGGTACTGCCAATTTGTATTAATAATAGCGACTGGCAACATAAACTGGAATATCGTAATGCAGAGCCTGCGCTTAGGCTGGGGCTCTGTCTGGTAAAAGGGGTTCGTGAGTCGTCAGCTATAGAGGCGGTTACGTCGAGGCAAAAGAAGCGGTTCGAAAGTATTAACGATGTTAAACAACGCAAGCTTTTTAATAGCAACGAAAACCTTAAATTGGTCGACGCTGATGCATTTCATCAATTTGAAGATAATCGACGGCGCGCCTATTGGCATTCGATGCAAAATGATGATGGTCTGAACACACAAACACTTGGTGAAGCTGATTTTATCCCAGAACTTACGTCGATCGATACCTTGTTACTAGATTACCAACACACGCGAGGTGTTTCGTTAAAGTATCATCCGATGCAGTTACTTCGTAATGCAAATCCTTTTAAACGCTGCATCACCGCCAACAAACTATTTACTCAGCCTAATAACAGCATGATCGAAGTTTCCGGCGTAGTAACCTGTCGGCAGCGACCAGGCACGGCCAGCGGGGTTCTTTTTATGACACTAGAAGATGAAACAGGCAATATTAATGTGGTCTTGTGGCAAGGTATTCAAACGCGCTTTCGTCAGGCAATTCTAAGTGGCCACATTCTTTATATAAAAGGCAAACTTGAACACCAACAAGGCATTGCCAATGTTATCGCCGGTTATATCGAAAAGCATGATCACGCGTTGAACGATTTAAAAACACACTCGCGGAATTTTCATTGATTAGGTTTTCCTGAGCTTAAGCAATTCGGCAAGCTAATTTAAATTAGCCGAAATTTGCTCCTGTAATTTCTGCACACCGTACATACCCCACGAGGGGGTACCGAGGTCCATTGTGCATTCACAGAAAACTGCTCCTGCGTTTTCTACATACCGTACACACCCCACAAGGGGGTACCGAGGTCCATGTACGCCCCGAAATTTGCTCCTGCAATTTCGAAATATGGCACATCCATGTGCATTAAAAAAGCCCCTGGCTTTGCGGCTCAGGGGCTCTTTTATCTTACTAAAGATCAGCTTATGAAAGCTTCTCTCTGATACGTGCTTTACGACCAGTAAGTTCACGCAAGTAGTACAACTTAGCGCGACGAACCGCACCGCGACGTTTAACCGTCACAGAGTCGATTAGCGGGCTATGAGTTTGAAATACACGCTCAACGCCTTCGCCGTATGAAATTTTACGTACCGTAAATGCTGAATGTAGGCCACGGTTACGCTTGGCGATAACGACGCCTTCGTACGCTTGAAGACGCTCACGAGTGCCCTCTTTAATTTTTACTTGAACAACTACTGTATCACCTGGACCGAAGTCTGGGATATCGGCATTCAGTTGCTCGCTGTTAATCTCATCAATCAAGTTAGTCATTTTAATCTCCAACTCTACTATTCAACGCATTATTGCTTGAAGGAAGTATCGTCTATCAAATTCATTCAGTTAATATTTAATTCTTTCTATATTCATCTAACAAACGTTGTTGTTCGTCTGTTAGCTCAATCTTTTCCAGCAGTTCTGGGCGCCGGTCCCAAGTGCGACCTAGCGCCTGCTGTTCGCGCCATTTAGCAATCGCTTTATGGTTGCCGCTAAGCAACACATCTGGCACTTTTTGACCAGCGTAGGTCTCTGGTCGCGCATAGTGCGGGCAATCTAAAATGCCATGCGCAAACGAATCTTGTTCTGCTGATTCGCTGTTACCCAAGCTGTCTGGTAATAATCGCGCAATTGCATCAATCATCACCATCGCCGGTAATTCGCCACCTGATAACACAAAGTCACCAATTGACCATTCTTCATCGACATGATGCTCGAGTACACGCTCATCAATGCCTTCGTATCGCCCTGCTAAGAACACCACTGAATCACGTTCAGCGAACTCTTTTGCAGCAGCGTGATCAAAGCGCTTACCTTGAGGGCTTAAGTAAATAACTTTAGCACCGGGTTTCGCTTGAGCCTTCGCAGCCTCAATAACTTTAATCATTGGCTCGGGCATCATAACCATGCCAGGGCCACCGCCAAAAGGCCTTCCGTCGACAGTATTGTGTTTATCGTCGGCGTAGCCCCTAGGATTGTGTAGAGTCAGCGACAACACATTTTGCCTTATCGCTCGGCCTATCACGCCGTGTTCAAGAATCGCACTGAACATATCCGGGAAAATTGATATAACGTGTAGATCCATTTTCCTGTCTTTCACCTATTTAAAACCAATACCAAAGAGCAAACAATCAAGGAGCCTTCGGCCAATTTACTATTTCAGTAAATTCTTAAAAAAGGAGCCTTCAGCCAATTTACTATTTTAGTAAATTCTTAAAAAGCAGCCTTCAGCCAATTTGCATTTTCAGCAAATTCTTAAACAGCCCGCAGCTAATCTTCAAGTAAAAAGTCGGGGTCCCAATCAACCAACACGGTTCCGGCTTCTAACTCTATCTCTAAAACCACATCATCGTTATACGGGATTAGCACATCGGCTTTTCCCTCAACGGCGTTTTTACAAACCAAAACGTCATTGGCTCCGGTTTCAAGAATAGAACTAACTTTACCAATGGTAACTGTCTCATTCTTGACCGTTAAGCCAATTAGCTGCTGCCAATAAAACTCACCATCAGGGAGCTTTGGCAGATCGCTTTGCTTAACAAAGATAACCTGACCACTCATGGCCATAGCCTGGTCTCTGTCGTTGACATCGTCGAACTGAGCAACCATGCCTTGCCCTTGTTCTCGGCAATTCAACACCTCTATGGGCGTCGGATCACCTTTAGAACCAGGCTTTTGTAAATACCAAGTTTTATATTGGCCTATGTCTGCGCGATTACGAGTGTAAGAATGGAGCTTAACCCAACCCTTAACACCCCAGACGCCGACAAGTTTGCCGAGTTCTACGTACACCTTAATTTACAGCTATATAAGGTGAAATAGATTATTTAGCTGGTGCTTCTTCAGCAGCCAGTGCGTCTTCAGCCGCAGGCGCTTCTTTTTCTGCAGCTTCAGCAGCAGCTGCCTTCTTCGCTTCAGCTTCAGCTACTTCATGAGCCGTTACTGATTCAGCTTCAGCTTTATCAGCAGCGGCTTTCTTAGCGTCAGTTGCAGCAACTAATTTAGCTGTTTCAGCCGCTAGTGCTTCTGGACCTTTAGCGAATTGCTTCAAAAGGCTAGCAACACGGTCAGAAGGTTGTGCACCTTGGCTGATCCAGTATTCAACACGGTCAGTGTCAACCCGCATACGTTCTTCACCACCAACAGCACGAGGATTGAAGAAACCCACACGCTCGATGAAACGACCACGAGGTGAACGACGTGAGTCTGCAACCATGATGCCGTAGAAAGGGCGTTTTTTGGCGCCGCCACGGGCTAAACGAATTGTTACCATAATAAATACTCTGTTTTATTGTGCTCGCTAGCCTATAACTAGCCAGCATTGATTTAACTTTTCTCAAGCTCATCAATACGAATTGATGTGGAGCTTTTTTGCGTGCAGGGCTTAACCCTCACGAGGCGCGCGATTTTAGCCCTTAAATAAAGTAAATGAAAGGTTTTTGGCGCAAAATTGGCGGAAATCTACTTGTTTGACCGTTTTCAATAAGATCAAACCGCAGATAGACCACCAAGGCGCGAGATTCTAACGACAAACGACGGAAAAAAGAAGCTAGAAAAACCGTTTAAATGAAAAACATTATATTCAACAAACCTCACTATTTAACTCGCCTGAGCTTGTTTTAATCAGCTGACACTCTTAGACTTCGCGCGCCTAGGTACAACTATTTTATTGTTTGTGCCTTCTATATACAGTTACAACCCGAGCAATACTATGTTTGAGAATTTAGCAGCGAGCCGTAGCAGCATAAAAAATGATGTGCTTTCAGGCTTAACCGTGGCTCTAGCCCTTGTGCCAGAAGCGGTTGCCTTTGCCTTAATTGCTGGCGTTGAACCGCTTGTTGGCTTGTATGCAGCCTTTATGGTGGGTTTGATTACAGCCGTTACGGGTGGTCGCCCAGGTATGATTTCCGGTGCAACGGGTGCTCTTGCGGTAGTTATGGTGGCATTGGTAGCAGACCACGGCGTTGAATACTTGTTTGCAACGGTTGTATTAATGGGCCTAATACAAATGGCAGCAAGCGCATTGCGTATCGCACGCTTCATTAGACTCGTACCACACCCAGTGATGCTAGGCTTCGTAAACGGCTTGGCTATTGTTATTTTCTTAGCTCAGCTGGGCCAATTTGGCGAGCCAGGCAAACCCGGTTGGGCTGCTGGTACCTTCTTAGAAGGCGGAATCTTGGATGTTGCTTGGTTGCCCACCGATCAACTCACTATTATGCTGGGCTTGATCGCGGTAACCATGGCGATCATCAAATTCTTACCCATGTTGACTACTGCGATTCCCTCATCATTAGTCGCTATCGTAGTGGTAACGCTAGCTGTATTTGGATTAAACGTGGACACCAAAGTAGTGGGGGACGTTGCTTCAATTGCCGGTGGCCTGCCGAGTTTTAGCATTCCATCAGTGCCGTTTAACCTAGAAACCTTGGCAATCATATTTCCATACGCCTTCATTTTAGCGGCCATTGGTCTTATTGAGTCACTACTGACATTGCGCCTGATTGATGAAATTACTGAAACGCGCGGTAACGGCAACCGTGAGTGCTTTGGCCAAGGCTTGTCTAACACCGTTACTGGCTTTTTTGGTGGCATGGGCGGTTGCGCGATGATCGGTCAAAGCATGATCAACGTAAACTCTGGAGGCCGAGGTCGGCTATCGGGTATTACTGCCGCTCTATCTCTATTAGCATTTATTTTATTTGCATCATCACTGATCGAACAAATTCCAATCGCTGCATTAATTGGCGTGATGTTTATCGTCGTAATTGGCACCTTTGAGTGGAGTAGCTTTCGAATTATTGGGCGCGTACCAAAACAAGATGCATTTGTATTAATTACCGTGTCAGCCGTAACTGTGGCCACCGATCTAGCGTTTGCTGTGATCGTTGGGGTAATTATTTCAGCACTGGTGTTCGCTTGGAACCACGCCAAACAAGTCACGGTTGAAAAACGTGAAAATCAATATGGCTCACACTACTATACCGTTCACGGCCCGTTGTTCTTTGGCTCTACCGCATCATTTACTGAAAATTTTACGCCAGCTGACGACAATAAAGACGTGATCATCGACTTCGCCGACTCACGCGTGGCCGACCACTCCGGAATCGAAGCCATAGACGCCTTAGCCATGCGCTATAAAAAGAACGATCGCACACTGCACCTTATACACCTAAGTGCCGAGTGCAAAAAATTGCTTAAGAAGGCTGGCGACATGGTGGAAGTAAATGTAGTTGAAGATCCGAGCTACTTTGTTGCTATAGAAGATGCCGATTGGGGCGACGAACCCATGGTAAAAACCTAAACTTTTCTGGCGCCATTTAACAACCTTTAATTACCAGCTTTAAAATAGATTAAAGGTTTTCAACAAAAAGAAAGCGGCTTGCATTATTATTGAACACTCTAAAATAATAATAAAGGAAGTCGCATGACCGCCAAAAAAGGGTTTATCTACGTTTTAATAGCGTATGTCATTTTCGTATTCGTTCAGTCGCTGTTTTACAAGTTCACTGGCTCAGAACAGACAGACATCATTTTCTCAACCATTGCGAAATGGATGAACGGCGTTGGTCTTAGTGCAATAGCACCGACGTTCGAATCGATTGGTGGCTACCTTATTGGCGCAGTTGAATTAATTGCCGCGGCGTTATTAATTATCCCTGCCACGCGTAGGTTTGGTGCGTTACTTGGCTTAGGCGTTATATCAGGAGCCATATTCTTTCATCTTGCAACCCCACTGGGCGTAGACCGAGTGATCAATGCAGCTGGAGAGACCGATGGAGGCGTGCTGTTTTATATGGCTTGCGGTGTTTGGATCAGCTGCCTACTGATTTTCATTTTAAGTAAAAGCAACAAAAGACGTGGCTATCAAAGATATTAGCCTCAGCGATCAAAGATATTAGCCTCAGCGATCAAAGATATTAGCCTCAGCGATTAGCTAGAAAACACAGGAACCAATTATGAATAAACAAACTGAGATTGAAGCGGCGGCTTTTCGACAATTGATTGAACATTTGGACAGTCGAAAAGACGTTCAGAACATCGATCTAATGAATCTTGCTAATTTTTGTCGCAACTGTTTAGCAAAATGGTATTCCGCAGCCGCTACTGATTTGGGTGAAGACGTTGATCTCGAGCAAGCTCGAGAGATCGTTTATAAAATGCCCTATTCTGAATGGAAAGACAAACATCAGACTGAAGCTAGTCCTGAACAAATGGCGGCATTCAACGCTCGCAAGAAGTAAACGCATGCGAAGTTAACGCTAAGCCCATACGCAAAAAAGCCGCTACTCAGATCCCTATAGACATATATAGATAAAGAGTAGCCGCTTTTTTAGCATTAGTCGCTTTAGCGGTAATTAACCCAACAAATGGGCAATAGCCGCACGCTCTTCACGCAACTCATTTTCAGTAACATTCATACGTGAGCGGCTAAACTCACTGATTTCTAAACCTTGTACAATTTCATACTTGCCATCTTTGCAGGTAACAGGGTACGAATACATAATGCCTGGCTCGATATCGTAGCTGCCGTCGCTGGGGATGCCCATGCTAACCCAATCGCCGTCAGCAGTACCCAGCGCCCAAGTGCGCATATGGTCAATTGCTGCGGCCGCTGCTGATGCGGCACTGGATGCTCCGCGAGCTTTAATGATCGCTGCACCACGCTCTTGTACGGTCGGAATGAAGCTCTCCTCTAACCAAGCTTGGTCAACTAACTCTGATGCCGCTTTGCCGTTTACCGTGGCATTAGTAATATCTGGGTATTGTGTATTCGAATGATTACCCCATACCGTCATACGCTTGATGCCAGTTGTATGGGCACCGGTTTTCTCTGCTAATTGGCTCAATGAACGATTATGGTCTAAACGCATCATCGCAGTGAACTGGCCCGCGTCTATATCCGGCGCGTTGGCTGAAGCGATTAATGCGTTGGTGTTCGCAGGGTTACCAACAACCAATACTTTAATATCTCGGCTAGCTACCTTGTTCATGGCCTTGCCTTGAACAGAGAAAATCGCCGCATTGGCTTCAAGCAAGTCTTTACGCTCCATGCCTGGGCCACGTGGGCGAGCGCCTACTAATAATGCGTAGTCTGCGTCTTTAAACGCTACTTCAGGTTGGTCTGAAATCACCACGTCCTGCAACAATGGAAACGCACAATCGTTTAACTCCATTACCACACCTTCCAAGGCACCCATGGCGGGTGTTATTTCCAACAACTGCAATATCACAGGTTGGTCTTGGCCTAGCATCGCGCCTGAGGCGATGCGGAAAAGTAATGCGTAGCTAATTTGGCCGGCAGCACCAGTGACGGTAACGCGAACTGGTTTTTTCATAATAAATCCTCTTAAATAAGGTTTAGAAACGGATAAGGTTTCAACATTCAGTCTTTCAATTCTCGACCAAAGATTTTCAATCGAGTGTAATTTGGTTCAGCGCAGTTTACTAAAAATGTCGTCAGCTGGCTATAATTTGCCAATTAGTCGGCTAAATACCGCGTATTCAATGCCATCTAAACTAAAGTCGCATAGGCGACAACATGAAAGAGTGGCTATGATGCCCGCACAACAAACGAACACTCAAGCAGATTAGGCACTGCTTTCTTTGTACCGAACTTGATTGATACAAAGAAAGACTAAGCAGGCTAATTTACCTTGACGCCAAACAGGATAGTAGCGGTTATGAATATGGATAATTCACGTTTTAGTAGCTTAGTTTATCGAATCATTGGTAAGCCCGACCGGTGGCACCACGACTACATAGATATCATGAATCAGGTTTTAGACGAAACCGATACCATTGACGCTCCCGAAAATTTTTCCGAACTAGAGCTCGGCGATCAAATTCTGAGCCAAATAAGTAATACCAGCGAAGCGTTGATGGCGTTCGGTTCACTATTGGATAAAAGTCGCTTCAAAATGATCATTCTTGATGACGCCTATAAAGTGATTTACCATAATCAAAATGCCGAAGTGCTGTATGCCTATGTGCGGCAATCACCAAGCTGCAATAGACTCAAATTGGGTGTTCAAAACAAGATTAAGCTTGCCGCCAAGCACAACGAGCAGCAATTTAATCAAAGCCAACACAGCGGCTTGTGTGCAGTTGACTACACCGACCAAAACCAAGAACAGCTATATTTGCGTACCATTCATAGCCAAAATGAGATTGATGGCACCCTCTCGACTTGCTACTTATTATTAATGGTCGACCAGCAAGCGAATAGCAAGCAACTTAACCCAGATTTAGTTGAGCGTTTTCGGCTAACGGACAAAGAGCAATCGGTTCTAATCAACTTGATTGATGGCCACAGCATTAAACAAATAGCGGCGAATTTGTTTGTTTCCGAAAACACCATAAAGACGCACCTAAAGTCATTATTTCGAAAAACTGACACCAAGTCGCAATCCGATATTGTGCGCCTAGTACTAACCGATGAGTCACAAATACTCGATACCTATTTTAGTAGCAAAGACTTTAGCACCAAGGACGGCGTACTACCTACCCTTCGCCCTGAACCGTCTAAAGATAAGTTTATGACCTTGGCAAACGGTCTAAAAGTAGCCTATCGCGAATATGGCCCAGCAGACGGCTATCCAATTGTCGTATGCCACAACGGATATGGATGTCGGGTAACTATTCCGCACGACTATGAGAATATTTGTCAGCGCCAAAACAAACGGATTATCATACCCGACCGCCCGGGCTTTGGTCTCACTCCATTTTTGCAAGGGCACCCGAGCAATTGGAATAGCATGCTAAGCGAATTTATCGATAAGCTAGGTCTTAAAGAGTATGACATTCTCGGCACCATATTGGGCTCGGTCATCGCCTTAGATTTTGCAGTAGAGGCCGACGATAAACTTAAACGAGTGAGACTATCGTCTCCGGTTTTTGTAAATACCAGAACAGACACCTCATATTTGCGCGGCATCTTTGCTCCATGCACCAAACTTATTCGTGCCTCCAAGCGCTTAGCCCACGAAATATATTCTTTATGGCTTAAAAGCGTGACGCTGAACTTGTCAGTGCACTACCGAAGCATGTTAGAAAAAGGGCTGGGCAGCGCCGAAGCTGAATTAGCTCTCGACGGCAAAACTATCGAACTGATGATTGAGGGCTTTAGCCAAGGAAGCAGCAGAGGGTTGGATGGCATCTCAAATGAGATGGTGCATTGCTTATCTCCAAGAAATCTCGACCTCAGTAAAATCACAGTACCGGTAGATTTATGGTGGGGCACTGAAGACAATCGCCTTACTATTGAGGGAGTAGAGCATCTCGCATCTCAATTAACTGATGCCAAGGTTCATGTGCGAGAGGGCTATAGCGATCATATTTACTACGCACTTTTTGAAGATATTATTGCTTAGCTAGTATTCTGGCTATCGCTACTCTAGCCGTGGACTAGCGCTACCTGCGATAGCTGAAGGCGGCTAAAGTCATTTAATTTAAACCTTACGCTTAACCGCGAGTACATTTGGCAAGTGGTCGAGCTTAGCAAGCAGCCGACTCATAGCCTCAAAGCTGGTGACTTCGACTAAAGACTCCATCTGTACCGTCTGGCTCTTGCCGTCGGTATTGGTGCTCATTTCCAGCACATTTATTTTTTCGTCAGCAAACACGGTCGATACGTCTCGCAATAGGCCTTTTCGGTCGAAAGCGGTAATCAGCACTGTCATTGGATACACGCGCTCTTTGTCGTGCCCCCAATTTACCTCGACTACGCGTTCGCCAGCCTCATGTTGTTGATACAGAATGTTAGGGCATAACTCACGGTGAATTGTAATGCCAGCTCCGCGAGTAACAAAGCCTAATACCCTATCGCCAGGCACCGGCCGACAACACTTTGCCAAGGTAGTCATTAAATCGCTGACACCGTGTATTGTCATGTCGTTCGGCTTGACGTCATCGTTAGCCGCTCGACCAGCTTTAAAGCTTATCTCTAGTTGTTCATCATCGTCGAGATCCGCGGGTTTAAGCATTCGCTGTGCTATTGCCGCAGCACGACCCGGTTTAATAGACCCATCGACCATTTTGAAGAATAGCTCTTCGGTATCTTCTAAATTTAGTTTCTTAGCCAGCAACTCACGACTTACGTCGCTGACGTTCATGCGATCAAGTTCTCGGTCCAAAATGGTTCGCCCATGGGCAATGGTTTCATCTCGATTTTCGTGTCGAAACCAATGCTGGATTCCTGCGCGGGCTCGGCGAGTGCGGACATAACCCTTGTGCGGATCTAACCAATCGAGACTTGGACCACCTGTCTTTGACGTCACAATACTGACTTGTTCACCGGTTTTCAGCCGATAGGTTAATGGCACCATCTTGCCATTAACCTTAGCACCACGACAGCGATGCCCTACTTCGGTATGAATTGAGTAGGCGAAATCAATCGGTGTGCTGCCGAATGATAAGTCTACAACCTTTCCCTTCGGACTAAAGACATAGACGCGATCCTCGAATACCTCGTCTTTTACTCGATCAACAAATTCGCTGGCATTGGCAACTTCGTCTTTCCACTCAAGCAGTTGGCGCAACCAAAGAATTTTATTATTCACCGCTTGGTCGTTATCAGTTTTGCCTTCTTTATAACGCCAGTGCGCGGCGATGCCTAGCTCATTATATTCATGCATTTGGTGCGTACGTATTTGCACTTCAACGATTTTGCCCCTAGGCCCAATTACCGCGGTGTGTATTGAGCGATAATTGTTTTCTTTTGGGGTAGCTATATAGTCATCAAACTCGCCGGGAATAAACTTCCAATTGGTATGAATCGAGCCCAATGCGGTGTAACAGTCTTTGACCGAGTCAACCAGAATACGAACCGCTCGCACATCAAATAATTGCTCAAATTCTAAGCCTTTCTTTTGCATCTTGGTCCAGATGCTATAGATGTGCTTAGCACGGCCACGAATCTCAGCATCCAATCCTTCGTCAGCCAGCTGGACAGCAACCCCATCGATAAATTCGTCAATAAATGACTGCCGGTCTACACGTCGCTCAGACAACTTTTGGGCAATGGATTTATAGATATCTGGCTCAATATAGCGGAAACTTAAATCTTCAAGCTCCCACTTTATTTGCCATACACCTAAACGATTCGCTAATGGCGAAAATATTTCCAAGGTCTCAGTCGCGACACGCTTTTGCTTCTCAGTCTTAACCGCGTCAAGAGTTCGCATATTATGTAAGCGATCGCACAATTTGATCAGCACTACGCGCACGTCGTCGACCATCGCCAACATCATTTTACGTAGGCTTTCAGCTTTTGCCTCTTGTTTGGATTTGCCTCGGCCTGGCTCGGTGTCAGTGAAACCTTGAATCACTTCCATTTTGGTTACGCCGTCGACTAAATTTGCCACGTCGCTACCAAATTTATCGCTTATTTGAGCCAAAGTGACATCGGTATCTTCAACAGTATCGTGCAACAGCGCTGCAATTATCACATCAGAATCAAGACCAAGCTCGTGCACAATAGCCGCCACTGCAAAGGTATGATTAACATAGTCTTCGCCCGATGCCCGTTTCTGGCCGCTGTGAGATTGTATTGCAAAAATAGCCGCCGTCTCTATGCGCTCAACTTCTTTTTCCGTGCGCCCGACCGCTACGCCCGATAGCCATTTGGGCACATCGTTAGCAGGCAACTCCATTTCGGAGAGTGATTTTATTGCAGCAAGAACCATAGACTAGGTGGACTATTCGTCGATTAAAAAGCAATGTTCGGAAAAACATGATCAATGCTTATTTGTACGTCTAACTGGTTTTAGTTTCAATAGGTTTTTATTGAATAATAGATAACTAATTCGTCGCTCTCGAATAAATAGTTGCCAACGAATAATAGTTACTTAGCAATAACGTTCTTGTAAATAAAGATTTTTAGCCATAAAGCCCGTAGCTCTTAATTATTAGCGGGTCTTTTATTCTTGAACAATGCTTCGGTCATCATTCTGGCTTTATCAAGCAGCTCTTGGTACTCGTCTTCAACCTCGGAGTCAATTACCAAACCGCCGCCTGCCGAGTATCTAGCCACGCCATCTTTTACCACAATAGTACGAATCGCAATATTTGTTTCCAAGCTACCATCGACCCCAATATAGCCGATACTGCCACAGTATAAACCCCGTCGTGTGGGCTCTAACTCTTCAATAATTTGCATTGCTCTAATCTTCGGTGCTCCGGTAATTGAACCTCCCGGAAAACAGGCTCGGAACAAATCAATCGCATGTAGTTCTTTTTTCAATTTGCCGGTGACGGTACTTATTAAGTGATGCACGTTAGCAAAGCTATGCACTTGAAATAGCTTAGGCACCTTTACGCTCCCCAATTCACAACAGCGGCTCAGATCGTTTCGCATTAGATCAACAATCATCAGATTTTCAGCCCTGTCTTTTGCGCTATTCTTTAAAGCCTGGGCCTCGGCTTTATCAATCTCATCGTTGTGATGCGCTCGTGGGCGTGTACCCTTAATCGGGCTGGTTACCACCAGCCGGTCACGGCATTGAATAAAGCTCTCAGGCGAATTAGACAATATCTGCGCGAACGGCAAATTCATATAGCAGCCGTAAGGCGCAGGGCTTTGAGCCCTCAAGTACCGATAAGTCAACCAGGCATCACCCGCGACCTGAGCCGAAAACTGCTTAGTCAAATTAACTTGATAACAGTCTCCAGCGATGGTGTAGTCTCGTATGGTCTTGAAGTTTTTTCGATAGACATCACGGTTCATATTTTCCTTAAGTAGACCACTTAATAAACCGCCAGTTTGAAACGGCAATTTAGGACGCGGCTGACCTACACGGCCCTCATCCAACTCTTCTGAGCCTTGTTCAAACTCAGCGGTCCACGCGACCAAATCGGACCACTCGTCTACGATAGCTTGAATTTCTTGAGAATCGCCAAGTTGTATGAGACGACAGACTTTTCTGCGATGGTCGATAAGCAAAATCACAAAGTAAATACCAATAGCCATCATTGGTAACTGCTCTGGGTCTTGCGCCTGCGTGGGAACCTCTTCGTATTGACGCGCAAGGTCGTATGAAAAATAACCTAATGCTCCTGGAAGATAAGGCTCGTCAAGCTGATCTTGATTCTCCGCTATTGGTATTGCTGTCTGCAAAATGGCCAATGGTTCGCCGTAGAGGCTGTCTTCGATGGTTCCATGACGAAAATTTGTGAGCTGTCCGTCAAAAACCAATGTCGACTGAGGCTTAATCGCCATCACATCGAAATCAGCATGATTACCTTGCTCAGCCAAATGCTCTGTGGTGCCAGAATCGAGGAAAATTGC
>JAFMHC010000353.1 GCA_017854775.1 Gammaproteobacteria bacterium
CAGCCTTTACGAACCACGTAAAGGTTTCTAATCTCATTGTTAATACTCCAAATTTTTTGATTTTTCTCGAACTCCATGGTGTCTTTTTCGAGGTCAGCTAGAAGCTCAGCATCGACATTACCTAAGTCTATGAACGTACTAAGTTTCTCGACTAAACAACTGCGGTCTCCGCTAGTCATCGACTTTCCCTTCCTTAGATAAGTTAGTTTTGTCGTTACTATCGGTGCTGACTTGGCTATTTGGTGTTACCAGCGAAATGAGCTTAAACCCAACCTCTGCGACCAGTGTGGTATCAAGTGTTTGAAATTCTAGGTCGCCGTCAGGACGCAGCGCTAACAACATAAGCGCGTCAGGATTATCCGCTCGCCAATTTTCATAAGCATAAGATTCGCTTAATTCTGTTACCTTTACGACGCCGCCATTATTGATGTTTTTCTTTAATATACTGTAGAAATTACGCTCATCAAAAAGTATTCGTCCACTATTTTGCGCACTAGTAGTGTGCTTGTGAAAGCGTTCAGTGCTTTGATTTGGAGGCAATATAAAGACATTACGAGCAGTAAAGTCTTCACGAAAACGGTTTGCCTGTATTACGTTGTATTCGAAGTGATTCGATAAGCCCAGCATGTATCCATATGGAGAGAGGTTTAAATGAAGCTTTGCATGATCTGAACTCGGGTCTCCATAGTAGGTATTCAAGCCAGCAATTCTCGCCGCTTTGAGTTGCTCCCAACTGGTGTCACAAATAATGCTATCAACATCGATTTTCTTTAACGCTTCAGCGATCGCCACCGAAAAGTGATTAGCGCCTACGATTACAACACCATGAGTACTCGGCATTGCCACATTCAAGATTTTAGCCAATGGTTTTGCGGTTAAGCTTTGCAGAACCACAGTGCCTATAATAATAGAGAAAGCCAACGGCACTAGCTTATCGGCCCCTTCGACTCCTAACTCCTCTAAGCGCAGGGCGAACACCGCAGAAACCGCGGCTGCGACAATCCCTCTCGGACCGATCCAAGCAATCAGAGCCTGCTCTCGCCAAGTAAAATCAGAACGCATAAAACTAAGTGCAACTTTAAGTGGCCGAGCAACAAACTGCATCACCAATAGTAGCAATAAAGCACTCCAGCCTAGGGCGGCAAAGCCGGCGAACTCAAGCCGAGCCGCCAGCACGATAAATAACGCCGAGACAAACACAATCGTCAGATCTTCCTTAAATTCAAGAATAGAGTGGATATTCACATCGCGCATGTTTGCCATCAACATACCCATTACGGTAACTGCCAATAGCCCCGATTCATGCATCAATGTGTCAGAACCAGCAAACACTAAGCAAACTAAAGCTAGCGACGCGAAGTTATGCAGTGATTCGGGTATGTAGTGGTTTCTTAATAACAAGCCAAAGACATAACCGGCAATCAAGCCAATTGCTAAACCGACAGCAACAGTACCGCCGAACACATAGAATATCTCAGAAAATTCTGCCGCCGATTGCTGCACCGCAATCCACTCGTATACTAAAACCGCGATCAAGGCACCAATCGGGTCAATAACAATGCCCTCCCAGCGCAACACGTCGCCAATTTTCGGTATTGGCCGCACAGTCTTGAGCATAGGCATAATAACCGTTGGACCGGTTACTACCATCAGCGCGCCAAACAAGGCGGACAAGCTCCATGAAAGACCCATGAGATAATGTGTCGCGAACGTCATCACGGTTGCATTAACCGCGACCCCGACAGTGACCATTCTTCGCACCGGTCTCCCTATTCCCTTAAGCTCACTGCGCTTGAGTGTCAGCGCACCCTCAAACAAAATAACGGCCACCGAGAGGGATATAAACGGGAACAGTAAATCACCGAACAAGTCATTCGGGCTGAACACGCCAAGCACTGGGCCCAACATGATCCCCGAGAGCAATAAGAACAAAATCGCGGGAAGCTTTACCTTGTGGGAAAACCATTGGCATAGAAAACCAATAAAGCCAATTAGGCCCAGAATAAGTAACGACGACATTAAGTAGATTCTCCTCGAGAGTTGGCCAACGGTGCACTAAGCACAGCTTTCTGACACAATAGCGGATCAAGCCAATAGCATAACGAATTTTATGGAACTCTTCGAAATAAACATAGAGCAGCTTTACACTAATTTGATTCAATTGTTTGTCGCGTTCATATTACCAATATTTACCGCTTGGGAACGCGAGGCTGAGTCACGCTCTGCTGGCTTGAGGACGTTTCCACTGGTATCAATGGCCGCTTGCAGCTTCACACTACTTGCGATGACTATGTTCGATGATCCCAGCGCCCAAGCGAGAATTGTTGGTGGCATTGTCACTGGCATTGGCTTCATAGGCGGCGGTGCTATTTTAAAAGACAAATCCAATGTTACTGGAACTTCAACCGCAGCCGCAATCTGGGCGACTGGGGCGGTGGGAATCGCGGTCGGGCTGGGGCGACTTGAAATCGCGGTTGCACTGAGTGTCATGACGTTCATCACCTTCAAGCTTATAGGTCGTGTTAAAGAAGAAGTAGAATAATAGTGCGCGACCTTAGTTTTAATTTAGAAGATGCCAGTCAAGTTACCGTTGGCGCTTTTGCTCTGGCGGTACCCATTTCCTTTTCGGAAGAAGCATGGCGTATGGGCGAGACTCTGCCGCTACTGAACTTGTCGATATTAATGAGCATGTCCCTCATATTTCTAGCTTTTTATACTTATCAAAACGTCTTTCAAGGTGACATCAAAAATCGAGTATTCGTCTATATCGCTAGAATATTGATCGCCTACGGCATTACCGCGCTGGTTGTTGGATTGATCTTATTCTCACTCAATAAGTTTCCTTTCTTCGAACATCCGTTAATTGCATTAAAACGCTTAATCATAATTGGTATGCCAGCATCTATGGGCGCAATCATAGTCGACAGCTTCGATAAAGAATAAATCATATTAGCCTCATACCGATTGGCCCGCTAATTTCGTGTACTACCGATCCGCAGCGATATCTTCATGACCCTCACTCGATTACCCAAGTGCAATTCGACGACCGCGAGAAGAACCCAAGGTAAAATATATCGGCAACATGAGTAATGCATGGAGGCAAAACCATCATTCGCATAGACTCGACCGTCGTGAGCTGAACCGGTAAGAAGAAAAATAAATGGTAGTCGTTTACATCCAAAAGGCATGGATTAGCTGAAAGTGCAGAAATAAAACAGCCGTTACGAGAAATAGACAGTTGTAT
>JAFMHC010000112.1 GCA_017854775.1 Gammaproteobacteria bacterium
GTGGCACAGAAAAGCGCAAACAATCGCAAGTTGGGTATGACTAAGCTTCTGCGGTGTTTCACGTCTTCTTCCGGATTTCCTGATCAAAGTTTCAAAATTTTGGATGTACTCGGAGGCGATGGAACACTTGCTCGATTCTGTAAAAATCTGGGCCATCAGGCACCGACGATTTATACCGCAGATATATCAAAATTCATGATCGACGCTTGTCACGAACAAGCGTTACCCTGTGTACGTCAATCTGCAACTACAAGCCTGTTTCAAGATAATGTACTCGACGGCATTCTGATTGCTTATGGCAGTCATCATCTCGATAGTAGCGCGAGGAGCCAGGCAGTTAGCGAAGCACACCGGACACTAAAAGTAGGCGGTCGCCTTGTATTACATGATTTTGAGATAGGTGGAAAGTGTGCCGAATGGTTTGATACCGTTGTGCACCCCTACTCCCTGACTGGCCACCCCCATCCCCATTTTTCGAGAGAAGAAATGTTTTGTCTTTTTGAAAACGCAGGTTTTTGTGACATAAACGTTTTTAGTATAGACGACTCATTTACCTTAGACGGACACTCACCAGAAGAAGCGAAACATAATGCAATTATGCATATGTATGACATGTATGGCCTGGTCAAAATTGGCGAGGCAGCCAATGACATCCTGACACGCCTCGAGCAACTCATTACCGAAACACTTGGTCCTATCTCGATTAGAAAGAAGGGTGCTCGATATATAGCCACTATTCCACGTGAGGCTCTAGTTGCTAGCGGCACCAGATAAACCTTTAACAACGAGTGGCGACCTAGTTCTTTAACGATGTCCGCCCTCTCTACATGAACACACCCCATATGAATAAAAACTGGAGTAGCGCTGATGAGCAGTAGTATCGAGAATCACCTTAAAGACATTTTAATTAAAGACCTCTATATAGAACATGAGAAGAATAAAATTCTGCCAACTCATTCGTTTCGAAATGACTTAGGTGTCGATTCGATCGGTTTTGTCGAGTTGAAGTCACAAGTCGAGAAACAATTCAGTATTGTTATTCACGACGACGACTTTACTCCTGATAATTTCTCAACAATATCATCGCTCACGGAGCTAATTAATAGTTACGGCAAGACCAACGGTGCGCAGGGGTAATATGTTCCAGCGTATGTCAGCAGTAGTGTGTCCTAACATTGCCTCACAACGGGCGGCAAGGCGTTGCAAATTTAACGCAAGAATATTATGAGCGAAGCAGCGAGAAAGATTATTGACAGCGCAAGTGAGCTCGATCGGCGCATGACTGATTTTAGTAATTCTTCACCAAATTACCAACAGCTAGAAAAAGAATATTCTCAATTGGCGTTGCAGCCAGGATCCGCTGTTCTTATTTTTGCACCTAACGGTATCGCATTTCTATTTCATTGGATAGCGGCAATTGCTAACGGCTATGTTCCGTGCGCTATAGCACCATCAACCAAAATATCGTTAATAAAAGAACTTCAAAAATCGTTACATTTCGTAGCCATCGTCGGTCCTCAACTGGACCCGACTCTCTACCAAGCGAAATATTTTGGTAAAATAGGGACGTTCAATGCGGTTGTTTTCGATAACACCAAGCCAGCATACGAACCCAACGATGTACTGATTCTGACGACCGGCACATCAGGACAACGAACCGCATGCGTTCATACTGTTGACTCTCTTGTGTGCAACGCGAGCATGACCAATAAAGCGCTCAACATAACGGCAAACGATAAACAGCTAATAGTCTTGCCGATGTACCACACTTACGGACTTGTCACTCAAAGCATTGGGGCTATTATTAGCGGCTGCGGACTGGTAATCGACGGCCCTCCGTTCAACGCCAGCCGCTTTGCCAAGCTTATCGAAAAAGAAGACATCTCGATAATCGCAATCACTCCCACGATTGCCCGAGACCTCCTTAAGCGAGACATTGTTTTACCTGCTGTGCGGGTAATAAGCATTGGTGGCGATCAAGTCTCGCCTGAAGAAGTGACGCGTTTTCTAAGCAAGCCATTTGTAAATGAGTTATACATTACCTATGGCTTAACCGAGGCTGGCCCGCGAGTATCCTTTCTACCAGCGCACACAGCCCCAGTTGATAAGTACGATACGGTGGGAATTCCATTCGACGGTATATCCACAAGAATCGAAAACCCTGATGTCGATGGCGTAGGCCAGCTCTTGGTCAAGACACCTTCTGTCTGTCGGAGAAAGGTTGGCTCCACGATAAATCGCCAACCATTCACATCTGATGGTTTTTTAGAGACGGGCGATCTTTTTATCAAGGACGATGCCGGATATCTTCGCTACGTCACACGAAATGCAGACATATTATTTATAAAAGGCGAAAAACTGAATGCCCGAAGCATCGATGCTGTGGCTCAGTCGCACCCTCATGTGGAATTTGCTCGAACAACCCTAAACAACGTAAATTTACTCGTCACACGGCTATGGGCGACAGATGACAAAATTCTTGATTTGGAAGAAGTCAGAAGATACATGATGTCTTTTCTTCGACTGCACGAGGTTCCAGATAACATCATTCAGGAGACAAATGCCGAATTCCACAAATAGTATATTCCTACTCCCATACGGTGGCGGTAGCGCTGCGAGCTTCAGGTCCTATGTTGGTGACTTCCCATCAGAGGTCGGACAGGTAATTCCGTTGGAGTTAGCCGGACGAGGAAAACGGTCTGATGAGGAAGGTGCCAGAACCATCCGCGAGTGTGCTGCGCTTGCTCTTCAGCAGATCGATATAACAAGTGGGGACTATGTCCTCCACGGCCACTGCATGGGAGCACTTCTAGCCTTTGAAGCTATAAAGTTAATACAGGGTGCTGGAGGTCAACTTCCCCGATTCATGGTGGTTTCCGGACGTAATGCGCCGAGACATACAAATGAATGGTTACTTAGAGTAGCGACGATGGATGATCGAGGTTTGTTCAGCGAGTTGCAGCAACTCGGCGCTGTACCAAAAGGTTTAAATTTTGCCATGGCACAACCCTTCCTTACAAAAATCCGAGGTGATCACGCGATGTTTAGCGATTATATCCCAAGCGACGCGCGCATCGATGTTCCAATACTCGCTTTGGCAGGCAAAGACGATAAAATGACTAACGCTGACGCACTCGCTGAGTGGAGAGACTACACATCGGGACAATTATCTATCGAATGGTTAGATGGCGGGCATTACTTTATCATTGAGCAGCCTAAGGTCGTAGCACATCATTTAGCGGAGTTTTCAAAGCAGCTAAGTAATCGACCGGCACATGAAAGCAACTAGTGAAGACCTCGAAACTGAGCAGTACTAGCCGAGCAATGAAACCTCTGGCAGTCGCCGCTTGGTCGATGATCACGCCATTTGGCAAAGATGAAGCAACCATAGAGGCTCTGTTCAAGCAGAAGTCAGCACACTATAACCTTTCTTCGCCCTGGAAACTTCGTAATACTCTAGCCGCAGTAGTCTCGGAGAGACCGAGTCACGTAACGCGTGACAGCGACTGGCAGCGTTACCTTGCCACGTCTGTTATCAATAGTGTATTAGATTCTCTCGCAATTGGCGTGCCGAACTCTGGTGACCGATGTGCGTTCGTGTTTGCGACCAGCTTCGGTCATCTACTCGACGATGCTGGTAGCGATACGATGTCGACTTGGGCAAGTGATTGTGTTCGCAGCGTGGGCAGCGATCTCGCTCCCGTCGTGGTCGGATCTGGGTGCTCGTCGGGTTCGGATGCCCTAGGTGTCGCTGGAGCGATGCTTGATAGCGGCATCATAGATTTTGCAATTGTTGTCGCTGTGGATATCGTGACTGACGCTAAGCGCATCGCGCATTCGACCTTAGGAACAATGGCAACAAGTAAACTTAAGCCCTTTGATATTAATCGAAGTGGGATGCTACTGGGGGAAGCGTCCGCGGCACTCGTACTCCGCAGAAGTGAAGACTGTGCAGAACGAAAGGGAGAGTTAATCGGAATCGGGGCGTCAAACGATGCTTTTGGACTGACTGGCCCTGATCCATCCGGCCTATCGGTCCGTCTCGCTTTGGATCGTGCGCTCGGCGCCGCAAAGCTCAGCAATAACGACCTAGCGCTTTATCTTGCGCATGGCACAGGCACACGGATCAACGACGAACTAGAAGCAAAAATTGTCGAACAGTTTTTTGCTGGTAATGAGATGTTGACGATGGTCGGAACGAAAGGCGCTTTAGGTCACTCGCTTGGTGCCTGTGGTTTGGTCGAATTTATTCTGCTTCTTCAAATGTTGAGGAAGAGGAATGTACCCGCAACAATCGGCTTGAGTGAGGCAATCAGTAGCGTCGCAGCGAGATTTCCTGGGCCCGATGGACGGCGACTCCAAGGACACAATGGTGTGAGTGTTACGCTTGGTTTCGGGGGCTTTAACACCGCATTAATTGGGCGAGCCTGATTACGAACCCTTTATAAAACCAGTCTATAACAAAAGCTAAATCACAATGAACGTGACAGTCAAAACCGTAATATACAGCGATATAAAAGTTCGAAATAGAGCGTCGTTCTTTGCCTCGCCTGTTGCTTGGGCAACTGCAAATCTAACGCAGTTGCTCATCAATGAAGAAAGCCAAATCGATCCATATCATACGGGTATGATTGTAGTCAGCGACGAGTGTAGTTTAGCCACAATAAACGAACTCAGTGATTCAGCATCTCGAGGATCTATTTCGCCGCTACGTTTCGCGGGTTCAAGCCCGAGCATAGTGACTGGGTTGTCGGCACTAGAGCAAGGAATACGAGGGCCGACTTTAGCTTTTACTATGCCGCCTAAAAATGCTGCAATTGCTATTATCGCAATGATCGATTATTGGATTAGCTACAACGAAATAACGTCAGTCATCGTAATTACGCACCATAGACGAAATCGAGGCGATCACATACTAAAAGGCTTGATTGCAAGGTCTGCCGATAAAGAAGTAAGAGAGAAAATAGTGCCGTTGTGCCAAATCAAATAAAGCGCACTATTGCCAACTACCATCGTCGTCAAATGATCAAGGCCCTCATTAGTTGCAAATACCCAATATAAAATATTAGTTAAAATTTGGGGCGTGCTTCGCCGCGATAAATCTCCTAACAATCAACCTCCATAAACTAAGCAACCCTGGAGAAGACTTGCCAACGTGACCGAAGATAGTATTGAGTCGTATTTTTACATTTGTCAACGCCCACCTTGGAGGTCACCATGAAAAAAAATATCTTACTCGTATTGCTGTGCGCCGCACCTTTGATTGCTTGCGCCTCAGATCCTCAAATAGCCGCCGAAAAAACTGAAAAAGAATTTAATGTCCTAACGGATGAGCAGCTAAATTCTATCGTTACCCACGGCAAAAACTCTTGTGACTTCGCGAAACAACACGAGT
Source organism: Gammaproteobacteria bacterium (assembly GCA_017854775.1). Lineage (GTDB taxonomy): Bacteria > Pseudomonadota > Gammaproteobacteria > Arenicellales > Arenicellaceae > Arenicella. The sequence continues at coordinate 5,396 of JAFMHC010000112.1, forward strand.
CAACCAGTAAAACTATAGTGACAACTCGCTTAGACAAGAATAGTATTATTTCTCCGGCTCATGCAAAGGAATTTTCTACGGATAGAATTGAAAGAACCTTGAATGGGGTTTGGCGAGGAGACGTTCAAGGTGACCATGGTGAAGTTAATGTAGACTATTTTTGGATCTTGGACACAGCACGAAGCGAGGCGCTAGTCATCGGACAGCGAAGTGGGACGCAGACCTTGGGTGGAGCAACGCCACTTAAGAATGCACCAAAAATCTCCTATCTAATGTGTGGCCACGCGGGCTACGAGCCTGGTGTCGCTACTCCGCAAATACATACTTTCACTAAAGTTTCTAATAGCATCGAAAATGCGGCGAAACTTCTGAGTAAAGCAACAGGAATTGAATTTTCCGATAAAAGTACCCTTGAGGAAATGTGGAATCAACTTGTACAAACTGACTATTTTGACACCTTGCAGAACAAAGGCGTTGTCGCATTTGGAGGTGGACTTTTTAAACCTCTAAGAATCGACATGGTACCCGGCAGAACGGGAACTCCCGAGCTTTCATTAGATTGGGATGCCCAATATCGAGGCGGCGGAAATACTCTACTCGAATTCACAAAAAGCATACCTATGGTTGGTACTGAACAAGCACAGTTCATCGGAACCTCAACCGCTTTAGGAGATTTCCTAGTTGCGTCACCGGGTAATGGACAAATGTGGAAAGTAGAGGTCGTACAAGGGGGCGAGTATAACCTTGCTTTTGATTCTGTCTCAATTGGCCCAATGCAGCAGTAATAAAAAATGAAGCTCACTGGCAGCGGACGATATGAATTGATGCAGAATTACGCTGCTGAAAAATTCAAGTTCGCTGTAGCTTGGACAGCAAGCGTCAAAATGACGCTTAGCGCCGCAACACAAAAAACGAGAGTCTAATAATGCCTAAAGAAATTGGGGAAATCGTCTGGGTTGATCTAACAATCCCAAACGCAGAAGAAGTACGAGAGTTTTATCATTCGGTTATCGGTTGGGAAGCGGACGAATACAAGATGGCTGATTATAGCGATTACGTTATAAAGTCACCTAATAGTAAGCAGTCTGTAGCTGGCATTTGCCACGCCAAAGGAGACAATGCGTCCTTACCGCCTCAATGGTTAATATACATTAAAGTAGAAAATCTTGAAAAAAGCATAACCGCAGCTGAATTAGGCGGTGGTGAAATACTTGATGGACCGAAACAAGCTGGAACGTCACGTTTGTGCGTACTCAAAGATCCCGCCGGCGCGGTGCTCGCTCTGATTGAAGAGGAGGCAGAAGATGAGGGCGCTAATTAGTATGACTATTAGGATAGGTCGCGCCAGTGAGAAAAAGCTATGACTAAATGGTTGTTTCGCGTCAGTGTTTGTATGGGCGTAATTGGTATGGTGTTCGGAATTACTATGGGCCTCACCCATAATTTTAGGCTAGCGCCGGTTCATGCCCATCTGCTACTTGTTGGCTTCGTAGTAATGTTTCTGCAAGCGCTCTATTACTCAACCATACCCCAAGCAGCAGAAAGTAGGCTAGCTAAAATTCAAGCAGTCATCAGTATTGTTGGGGCGGTGTTATTTCCAATCGGGATAACGTGCATATTACTCTTTGACCGACAAACCTTCTTACCCGTTCTCGCTGCTGGCTGGATCACCGTGTTAACTGGCATGCTGCTGTTCGCGGTAATCGTTTTTCGCACTTCAGGTTCTCAAGTAGCACGCAGATAAATGAGTATCTGCAGTAAAGACCACGGTATTGCTGCTGGACATGGAAACCTCTTGGTTAGCTTTCGCTCTGTGATAGCACTGTTGTTTGTGACTGCACCTATAGCACTTCAAGCTGATTCGCTTGAAGTGGCTGTTTCAGCTAATCGCATAGAGGACATACCTTTACTAAAGCTCGACAAGAACTCATTTCCTGTGGTTGACAATTTCGCTTGGCGCGCTTTCATTGCCCTTAACTGGCCTTCACTGACTGATGTTAATAATCGCGGCGCGGCTGACCCTACTAAGATGTTGGGAGAGCCTGGCCCTCGCGTTTGGGAGACCTTTAAGACTCGTTATGAGTTGTTCCCTGTCGGCTCAGATGGCAACCCGGTTGCACCGCAGCCATGGAATACTTACGGTGCGGTAAACCCATGCGGAGCCGGCATTAACGCCGGCGAGAAAACAATCGCTAGCTTTGAAGCATTCATGGATTTCAATCAAACTATTGCCCCAGGTGTGCCGGTTAACCCGCTTGTCGCGCAGAATCACACTTATACCCGCTACGAAACACACGTGAACGAAATCGGATATACAACCCTTGGTCGCTTCAGTCTAGGCGAGAACATGCCCGATCAGAATAACCCGTTGCACATGCCAGCGGGGGCAATCGCAGTAAAAGCGGCCTGGCGTGTCCTCACCGAGGCTGACACAGCGGCCATACGCGCCCGTTACTACATTGTGGAAAACGCCAACATAGTCGACACTGACAAAACCCTAGCGACTCGAGGTGTTGTTTGTTCAAAAAGAGATATCGCCTTGGTTGGGCTACATATGGTAATTAGAACTCCACACCGCCCACAAGGAATCTGGAGCAGCTTCGAACACATCGACAACGTGCCTCCCGCTGGATCTGGTGAAGCTCGAGAACCGGATGCCAGGGACGCAGATGCCCCATACTCCTATTTCGATGCATCCAAACCCAAACCCACAACCAGTATTTGGCCGAAATTAGGTTCGCCCGATGCCTTAGCGGTGAACTTGGATAATCCACCCAACAAAAATCCTACGCCAATGCAGGTGACACGACAGTATCCAATCAACTCTTCAACCATGGAAGTGAATCGAGCTTATTGGGCGCTTCCGGAAATCAAGACCACTGTTTGGAAAAATTACATGTTGGTGGCAAATCAATGGCCAACCTTCACTCGCATAGTTGATCCCAGTAATGACGGTATTTACTACCCAGATGCTCGTGGGGAAAACCTAGTCAACACCACAATGGAAACCTACGTGCAGGCCTCACCGTCGAGCTGCATGTCTTGCCATCGCGCATTCAACGAGAGTGGTCGTGACTTTGTGGGCATGCTTGGCAGTTTTCGCTGACACTGTCGTCAACATAGATACCAGCATATAAATTGCTTCAGTACCCAAACCGGATGAAAAACTCGAGAGTATTTTCAATCTATAAGGAATTTACTCAGCGTCTTTAAATGCTCACTGTAAGGTGCTGCAGTGCCCTAGCATTGACGACTCTGCGTCGGAGTAAGAAATCTTTGGGCCCCATTCAACATCTGTATGCCTCAAAAGAGAAAACAAAGGCCAAATTGGGCTGTAACTATCACCTGGATCAAATGACGTATAAGCAACTCGAATAACTGTGGTGCCATCCTCGCTCAAACTAAATGTACTTACCCCAGGCCAATGATCTCCCGGAGTATCTTCAAAACCCATGTCGTGTTCAAATGTTGTTTTGTTAGTAGACACCATCTTAAATTTCCAATCGCGCGACTGAGCAAAACGTAATTGTTCTTGCGGTAAATCAGGCGAAGACACCACAAAAGAAGTGCGATTCAAAATATGCTCTAGCACACCGTTAAAACCATCTGCATAGGCGGTACAGTAGGAGCAAGCCGCCCCCATATTATGAACTACCATGAGATCGCGACGACCATCAAACAGGTCAATGAGACTAATCTCACCGTTTTCATCATTGAAGATATAAGAGCCGACGGCGCTTACATCAGCTTGTGATCTTAACGCCAACAGTTCCTGCTCAAGCTTAAGTATTTTTGATTCAAGTTCTACAATTTTCTCATTCATTTTTACGCTACTCTTTTCCCAAAAATTTTACAGTTCTTGTCTACGATGGTATCTAAACACAGTCCAATATCAGCATTAACACTTTCGCGCCAAACACCAAGCGCATTCAAGTTGACGCTCTTTAAAAGCATCAACATAAAAACGCGATGATACCAACCACTCTTGCACCAACGGATCTTCCTGCCGACCAGTTGAATCCGCATACTCATGAACTCCATTCAAAATTGAGGTACACACTTCCACAGCCAAATCTGTTTGATCTGTCCATGTAATTTGACAGAATCCAGCATCACGCAATAAACCAGAAAATGTTTCTTGGCTAGTAAGACTGACCAAGCCGTCTTCATACAATGCAAAACGCCTAGCGGCTGCATCCAGATTCGCACCTGCAAATATGTCGGCCACAAAGAATGGTGAATTCGCCTTGAGTGCCCGACTAATGTTAAGAAGTTCCATTTTAGTATTGGCTATTAGAGACAATGATTCAAGGCAAAAAGCGCCACCAAAATCATCATGAAAATCATGGCTCCCTAGGTCACTAGAACTATATTTAGGAATCTCCAACGCAGTATTTTTCAAGGCCGCACTTTTCCTGGTAGCCCGTCTAATTTGCTTTCGGTTGACATCAATACCGAGCAGACGATAGCCGTGCGCTTGCGACAGATAAATACATGCCTCCCCACTGCCGCAACCTAAGTCCAATATTCTTGCATTTGGATCGGAAATTGACTCTGCAAAATAGTCAAGTCCGCGAATTCCCGAAATATTCTGAAACTCCCTCCCGTGATGGATACGGTCATACACAGCATGCTGCCATATTTCATGGTCACAATTGTCGTATACAGATTCGCTTTTGGCCAGAGCCTCCGCGATTGCCTCATCTTTACGTTCAGACAATTCTCTTTGATAATGCTTGTCTTTTATTTGACTAACTTGGTTCATAATTCAGCAGCCCAAAACTCGATCTTATCCTCGACTTGAGTAAAAAGAATCTGCTTTCCGTTATCGCTGAAGCTCGGCCATAAGGCTCCCGGGAATTGTGTTAATGTTTTGCTGGGTTCACCACTTTTCGTCTCGACAATGTATGGCCGTCCATCACAAGCTCGATACTGCGTCCATACCGTTGAATCAAGCCCAATATTTGGGTAATTCTTACGTATGTAATCTGGTTGTGTTATTTGATTTATTGCTCGATTTCGAAGCGATATATTAAACAACCCATAGGTCCAGTTGCCTCCTCGGGTCGACATGAACGACACGCTTTCACCATCGAGCGACCATGCCGGCGCATCGTCATACCAAGTACCATCAGTCAGACTAGTGACTTTTTCTTCATCAACTTTTACTAGATAAAGACTGGATTCATATGCAGCGGTGTTCGCCCGTAATACAACAGTTTGCGAATCAGGTGACCAGTCAATTGGGCCGTCGAAACCGTTCGGAAGCATTGCCCCACTATCGATGATATCAACATCGTTATCCGCGAGAGGGTCTGCAACTGCCAACTTCCATTTATCAGCATCAAAAACTAATAGAGCGATACGTTTGCCGTCTGGAGACCAACGCGGGTAACATGCATTAAGCCCGCCTGTTTTTAATACTTTGAGTTTTTTTGTCGAACGATCAAGAACCTTAACGACCAAATGGTTCCCGCTTTCCTCCTCGGAACAATAAGCTAGGTACCTACTTGTGGGGTCAAGAGCAGCTTGAAGCGGGCGTTCGTCACCAGCAACGAGAATCGTTTTTTTCGAGGCCTGTCGATCCCATAATACAACCTTAGTGCCAACTCGTTTAATTCGATGAAAAAACACCTGTCGACTATTGTCAAAGAATACTGGCCATCGATCTTGATACACTGATTCAATGACCTTATCGTTCTCATCATTATCTAAATCTTTGATTATGATGGTTGATGTCGGCCCTGAAATTCTTGAAAAGACAACAGTTTTCCCATCGGAAGATCCAGCAGGTTTATAATCCCAGCCAGGCCCCGTTGTCACTTTGCGCTCAACAACACCATCAGCATTAATAACTTCCACGCTTCCAAATCCAGTCTCATAGGTATGGCAAAGTAATCGTTCATTGTCGGCATGAAACGAACATGAACCGACATGTCCTGCTTTACTCAATACTGCCTTCGGAGCAGATACTTGTGATTGACCAATTTCAACAATAAAGTGGTTTCGCTTTTTCCACTGCCCACCGGTGTAAACCAAACGTTTACTGTCTGATGACCAGTTCGCGTACTCATCGTCGTCAGGGGAATTAGTAAGCTGTACACGTTTTCCAGAAGCAAGGTCGAGTAACCAAATATCTTTGTTACCGGCTTCCGTTGACGTATAGGCAATTCGAGACCCATCGTGGGAAAACTGAGGTTCGGTTTGCTCTCCGTCTTCGTGTGTAATTTGTCGCCAACGTTGATTAGCGATATCCAAAAGCCAAAGGTGCGGGTTCGATTCGCTGCCTCTAAGCGATGAAGTTACAATAAAACGTCCATCCTCAGATATGTCGGCATCGGTGCCAGCATGATCATCACTAGCCAGCATAGTAACGTTGAGCGACTTTGTTGTGGTGTTCGACGCCTTTGTTACTTGCTGAGCAAGGGACACCTCAGCTACTAGAATCGCTGTCAGCGACCAGATGTAGGCTAGAAGAAGTATCCCCGCCCTGCGGCGTTGTCGAGGTAGAAGAGATTTCGAACCTCTCTCGTTCACTAATGACATACTCTTACGCGTATGACACATGCCAATGAACGATTTTCCAACCATCAGCCTCTCGGCGAAATGCCGTCGTGCCACGCAAGTTCTTGCTCTCAATTTCGCCCGTATCAAGTTTCGTATCAATCACGCATTGCTCTACAGTCACTCCAAAATTTTCAGATGCTATTGCAGCATGTGGCACCCGAGGGTTGGTCTTTACCGATAGAACAGTTGAACCGTAGTCTTTGAACATAGAGCTTAGAAATGTAAGCAGATGCTCTCGCGACTCTACGAAGGTAGGCGCTCCGTCGTTATCGATTTCGAAACACGCCAGAAAATCTCGCTTAGATACAAGCTCAGAAACGTACTCTAAATCTTCGCGTTCGAACGCAGAATGAAGCGAATGAAGGATATGAAGAATCTCTTCCTCAGCATCAGCGCTTCTCAAGGATGTGTCGTGTACCGAAACTGCACCAGCAGCAGCCTGTGCCTGCCCGATACCAACCCAGCTAGCAATCGCCGCTCCCCAACCTAGAACTACTCGTCTTTCTTTAAACATTACGCTCACCTCTTACCTTAGTTGATTAATTGAATTGTCTGTCCGCATACGTTCAAAAGCGGATACCTTAAATTGTTCCAAGAAACGCCACCAAGTCTTCAACCTCCTCAGAAGAGAGGTTGAGCTCCCTCAGTATGGGAGTCTTGTGATTCGTTTCTTTAATGTTAATGTTGTTATAGTGCTCAACGACGGCTCTGAGTGTCTGAATACTCCCATCATGCATATACGGTTTTCGACCGCCCACTTCTCTAAGCGAGGCGGTGCGGAACTTACCTCGATCATCTATATTTATAGTGCTGTAAAATCGTCCGAGATCTTTCTTATCATCTTGTCTTCCCACCGCTGTATTGTGATATTCATGGTCAGTGAAATACTGATTTTTCAAGCTATATATATGGCATTGAATGCAACCAGCTTTGGTTTGAAATAACTGCCAACCTCTGGAGGCTGATTGGCTAATAGCAAGATTGTCGCCGTCTAAGTAGTAGCGTTCGAAGGCAGATTTCTCCGATACAATCGAACGTTCGAAGGCCGCAATCGCGTGGGAAATATCAACTATTGAAACTTTTTTTGTGCCATTGATTTGCTCAAATAGTCTCTGATACTCAGGGTTAGATGAGACATAAGCCTCAACCGCCTGAATGCTGTTTCCCATTTCGTTTAACGCAATCATCGGATAGAGAGCCTGGCGTTCTAAGCCATGCATGCGTCCATCCCAAAACAAAGCGGGTTTTGACGCTATATCTAACAATGAAGGTGGTCGACGGCTACCAATATGGCCTCCTGCACCTGCTGGAATTGCTTGCGAACTCGTATACGAATACTCTGGATCATGACATGTCGCACAACTAACCGAGCTATCCGCCGACAAGTTCATGTCGGTAAACAGCTTTCTGCCCAGTGCTAGCTTAGCGTCTGCGACACTCAGTAATTTGGTCGCCTTATCAGAATATTCTTCGTGTGCCGACCCTCCAATATTTAGCCCAACAATCAGCCACACTGCCGTAATAGTCTTGGCAATAATCCCAATGATTATCTTGAGACCACCACGCCAGCTTGATTGTTTGGGCCGATTGTTCATATTCGCTAAACCTAAAACGTTTATAGAACCTACAAGCACCAATCATTAGGTCTTACTGGATCGCCACGCATTGATCCATCACCGTCGTAATCTAA
>JAFMHC010000354.1 GCA_017854775.1 Gammaproteobacteria bacterium
GTCGGCAGCAAGCGGCATTTTACCCCTAGGCATCTGAACCGGATTACCTAACATGCTTACAGATTCTATTAGCTCGTCCACGTAGAAATTATGATGAGAGCCCAGTTCCATGTTTCTTTTGGCATCACGACTCAAGCCTAAGCCGATGGCAAATGTAACTTGATTCTTATTGCCACGGGTCGGTAACATTATCAAGCTTGCTAATGCCGAATCTCTGGCATCGGTATACTCAACGAAGCGTAACGACATTGCCGATGAAATTTCATGGAGATACCCTTGCGCGACACCTGAGTCAATAATCGAAAGTCGATACGAAAATTTGTCGTACTTTTCACGCAGCTTCGCCATGTTGGCAACGCCAACTAGAACAAGCTGAGGCAATGATGTGCGTGTAACACCTAATACACCACAAAGTAATTCATCAGGTACGTCTCCAAGCCGCTCTAGCACATGGTCAATTGCAAAGTAGTGATAAATACCATTATCCAGACCGTCAACATCTCGAACGACCAAAAACAATTCAGCGGATCCTAAGCCACCGCCACTAGGTGCTATTCTGCGCAAGTCGCTACCGACAGTTTGGTAGCCTACTGAGTATCGTAACAATACCGCAAGCTGGTTTAAGTTAACCTCCTCACGCTCACCCGGCTGTTGCTTCCAAGAAGGAAGCTCTTGTAAATTCTCGCCGTCGGGTAATTGCACAATCGGAGCCCCAACTAACGGCTTGGGTCGCTCACTAGAGATATCTATATTTGTAGCTGCATAGTGCGATTGGTGTTCTTTGGGGTTACGCAATGCGTAACTAGATACGATAACCGCTGAGTTGTGTAACAACCAAGGCTTCATTGATGGTAAATCTGGCAGGCTCTTAACGTGTTCTAATCCGCATGTTTTACAACCAGGCAGCCTTACCACTCGTTGTTGAGAGTAGTCGTTATCGCCATCAATCACGTGGTGAGTTCGGCAGACATTATATAAATCGAAATTACCAACGCGGCTCAATAAGTTGAATGCGTGTAGGCTAATTACGCCCAACCAAAACCGCCAATCAGAATGTGCTTTAGTTTCTGGACCGGCGACATGCAATTGACGAAAGCAGTCATAACAACCTGAATGTACCGGAACAAATAACGGCCCAATTTCAGCTTTTTGACCGTTTAACGATGAATGTAGAACCGATATTTTATGACGATTCGCAGCGCTCATCCATTGGGCTGCTGACTCGTCTCGCCCTTGAAAGGCGGTAATCAGAAGGTCGAAATTAGCGCTAATTTGATCTGGAGAAGTCAATAACTCGAGAGTTTTCAGCCCTAAGTTTTGCAGTGACGATTGCAACTCATTGGCGTACTCCATACCACCAGAATTGGTAACAGCAATGCCCACTCGACTCGATGACAAGCGCGACTTTACTTGACTCCTATTTTTATTAATTCTTGTGACGTCAATATAACGACCACTAAATGCCAGCAATGGTGTTGTTTCGATTTCATCTTCAGCCGCTATACCATCTTCGAGCAAGCCACGGGAGAACAGTAATGTCACCGAGTCAGTTAGTACTTTAGCCGACAACTGCGGGAATATCTCGCCCAAATCCTCTAGGCTATTATGCCCTGTTAGATGCTTGATCAAGCGCGGTAGAAAACTTCGTGCTGAGCTTCCAGAGATGACTTGATAACCACTTCCTCCGACAAAAATAATGCCCGCCTGCCCAAAGGGCAGCATCTGAATTTCAGTTATATATCTGGGGTAGCGAGGCAAGTTTAATTCAGGGTCGTTGACGAAGTTAGCCCCAATAGCTCCTGCCGATACAGTTAACCTTCTATCCTTATTCAATCTAAAATCTCCTCTAATGTCGGAACCATGCTTTCAATAAAACGATCCTTTTGATCAAAGCCTTCAGGCTTAGGTCTACATCGACTGCAGTTATGAATGCCAATCACTTTACTAAGCCTGACCGAGCTTGCCAGCACATCAATAAAGCGAAAGTTAGATGCTTGAGATTGATCCGCTCGGCCATTTTCAAGTAACGCTGCAGCGGCAATATTAACCATCGGTTGTATAAAACCTTCAATACCTAAAGAAGGATCGCGCTCAAGGTATGCCTCTATCACATTTTCACGTTCAACTGCCGTACGATGGCAGCTTATACGCTGATAAAAACAGTGATAGCAAGCACCGTGGCCTGGGATCACGAGTGGCCCGCAGCGCAGCAACTGGCCAGATAAATCAGTCACCGACCAACGAATATCGTGCTTAAAGCACAACTCATCTATTTTCTGGTATAGATTAATATACGGTCGCCAAGACACCACTGCGATATATTCGTAGTCAGCAATAGTGCTCGGTAATTGATCGGAAAAATCAAGCAGATTCTCTACTGTAACTTGTTCCGTTAGGCTGATCTTCTCAGCCACGGCGGCACCAAAAGCACCGGCAGTTAACAATAGTGTCTTAGGCGAAGGGTTGGGGTGCACGGTTGATATCATTTTCTGTTATTGAGCCGAATCCGGCATTTTTGGGATATTCATAAAGCCTTGGTGTGCCAAGGAATCGAGCGCGGTAATCGGAGGACATGGGCATCAAACCCGGTATTACAGCCCTAACAACCCAAGCTCCTCTTTCTCGTAGCTCATCAGTCGTCAGGTCAATTGCGATTACCTCCATGTCCATCTCTTTAAGCCGATTGACTAAAAAATTAAGCCGACCGCGATCGTCTTCTGGAGCGTCAAGCGACATATCTTGCAGTTTGATTCGATTCGGTGAATTGAGTAGAAAATCAAATTCCTTTCGGTTCTCAGGACGTCCTAAATAAGATGCGCCATCGTAAAGCGTTTGAAAATCCTCAACATTTTCCGGTGGGGTATAGCCGTCTTCAAACACGATACGTGCAGGCGCAGCCTCTCGTATCGTTTTAGCACACGCTTGCGCGGCACTGAACTCTGTTGAACAGTTGACATATTGAGCGAGGTTTTGGCAGCCTTCCAGCGTCTGTACTGCATAGACTGTTGGTATACCCACATCGGTGGTAGCGTCATAGAAATAATGCTGTACCTGACCATGCTTTAGGGAATTGTAATTGGGTCCTAGCTCTGCTGGCAGTGTTGGTGGTAATTCAATATGCGGCAACGCTAATTTTGCTAACCAAGAAATCGCGATTGAATCGCGCTCGATTACCTCACAGATGGCTGATACTAAAGCCGCCTCTAATGTAACGTGAGCGGCAACGCCAGTTGAAATCAT
>JAFMHC010000355.1 GCA_017854775.1 Gammaproteobacteria bacterium
CGTTAGCGTTCTGGTTACATATTTCAACCACGTAAGCAAAATTGCCACCGGTGTTTTTATTGATCACCACTTCAGCGCTTTGCGCGTTAGGGCTATTATCGCTTAGCGTTGCAGAATGTACTTCTACTCCATTTTCCAATAACCGCCACGATGTCGCGTTCTCGCCCCACCACATATCCCAATGAATGGTGTATTGGGCCGGGGCCGCGTAGTTTGGTGTTAGCCACGCTATACTTGGCGTAGCAGGCGCTGCCAAAGCGCTTGAGGTGAAAATTACGGCAATGGTAAGTACCATTACTTGGCGGAAATATTGACACAATTTTTCGCTATTGTTGAACATCCTTTAACTCTCCTATGGCAGGGGGCATACTGGTTTGGCAGGTAATGCTCGGTAGTCCAAGCTATCTATTTTTATATTACTGCTCTCAATCGATTAACTAAATTTAGCTAGGTCGCCATGGCTAAATAACCAGAGACTATATTCACTCAATCGAGCAACGGAATAAGGGGGATCTGTTACTCGGAGCAAAAAACACATCACTATCAAATTAAGTGATTACCACTAAATCACGCCAATCAGCGAATATGAAACAACAATAAGACAACGTTGTCAAATAAAAAAGACAATGTTGTCATTTTTGTTTGGTGCCGATCTAATCTCATTAAGCTTAAATATTGACAACGTTGTCCTTAGAATTTAAGGTGTTACCAATTTGCCTTTGATACCAGCAACCAACAGCCTTGTAATTGATAAAATTGATAGCCAAACTTATAGTGACAAGCGACACGGTAACGGTGTTAGCGAGCCAAGTGTTGTCGTGGCGCAAACGCCTTATGGCGCATGGAGACTAGAAGAGTAAACAAAACAAGATAATTGTGGATCGAGTAGCGCGGTGAAATCACGGCTCGGCCTTGTTTATTAACATCATGATAATTAGGCTCAAATTTCCATACGCGGTGACGAGAACTAGCAATAACTATTGGGTAAACTTGTTTTTTTAACATCCAGGAACCGCTAGACTATTACCACCGACACCTAGCAAATTCATGCGCTTCGCTATTTTCAGCACGCGTCAGCTGACTCAGTTCGATAAGGTTAAATCCTCGTCTATGCCGATACCATAACTGACAATCTCTATAAAAAACTACTTAATAAAAACCATGAAATTAACTGTCTATTTATCTGGCGAAATTCACACCGACTGGCGCCAGCAAATTATTAAAGGCTCTAACGACCTAGACCTAAATCTGAACTTTACATCAGCGGTGACCAACCATGAGGCTAGTGATGCCGCTGGTGATGTTCTTGGCGATGAGGAAAATTCATTTTGGCGTGATCATAAGTCATCGAAAGTGAACTCTATCAGAACGCAAACGATGATCAAAAATTGTGATATAGCAGTGATACGATTTGGTGACAAATATAAGCAATGGAATGCGGCATTTGATGCTGGTTACTGCGCCGCCTTGGGTAAGCCCTATATTACCTTGCACGACGACACCATTATACATCCGCTCAAAGAGGTCGACGGTGCGGCTATGGCCTGGGCAACAAGCCCGCAACAAATTGTCGAAATATTGAAATACGTAAGCTCCCAATAATCCAACTCAAGTAATGCAGTTATTTCAGCGCAAGTAAACAGAGGTCTGCACTAGTCGATTGGAAAATGTTAAGTAGCACAGAGACTCTGATCTTTTTCAGGCTGTCTTTATTTTCGCGCCAGACTATGCTTTGATAAGTTCACTAACCGCTAGGGCTTCTGATGCACAAAACTCTCACGATATTTGTTATTTCAATCTCAGCTATTTTGCTTTCCTTAAATAGCCATGCCATAACCGCTGACACCGTATTAACCAATGGCAAAGTTTATAGCCTGAATTGGGGCGAGCCTAGTCTTGCAGGTAAGCCCGCAGATAACGCGCCTTATGAGAAAGGACAGTGGCGAGCCGATGCAAGTTCTGTCGCAATTAAGGACAATAAGATTCTCTACGTAGGCGATGAATCTAATTTAGCATCATTAATAGACGACGACACAACCATCATCGATGTCAATGGTGCTACGGTGATACCGGGCCTAGTTGATTCTCATGTTCACATCGCCGAACTCGGAGAGATTTTACAACGCATTAATTTGGCAGATGTAGTATCTCCAGCAGCAGCGATTGAAAAACTGAAGATATTATCCGCTGATTTAAAGGCTGGTGAGTGGCTCATTGGTCAAGGCTGGGACGAAGGAGCATGGGCCAATAATTACCCAGATCGAAAAATGCTGGATGAGGCCTTCCCCAATAACCCTGTATACCTGCGTAGCTTGCATGGCTTTGCTGTTTGGGTCAATACGGCGGCATTGAAATTGGCGGGCATCAACGACCAAACAAAGGCTCCGGTTGGTGGCGAGATCCTGCGTGATGACAACGGCGTGGCAAGCGGTATTTTACTCAATCGTGCGACCACCTTAATCGCCGACGCGGTGCCCAAACCAAGCGTAAAACAGTTTGCCGATTATATGCTCGGCGGAATGTTGCAGATGGCTGAAGACGGGTTCGTCTCGGTTCATGAAGCTGGAGCCGAGTCACTGCATATCGCGGCACTAAACTACCTACAAAATAACAATCGCTTGCCAATTCGAATGTACGCAATGCTGTCGACTCGTGATAAAAAATTAGCCGCGCAGTGGCAACAAAAAGGTCCGCATGTTGACCCACAAGGTTTTCTTGATATTCGATCTGCCAAAGCGTACTACGACGGAGCCCTAGGCTCTCGCGGCGCTCGGCTACTCAAGGACTATAGCGACCAAGCGGGGCATCGCGGTGTTAGCGGGGATGGCTACGGGTTCGATGCATCTGTCGTCGATAGCTTAATTTCCTCGGGTTTTCAGGTAGGCATTCATGCAATCGGCGATGCCGGAAATCGAGAGGTACTCGATTATCTTACCGAAGCGCAAACTAAGTATCCGGGCAGCAAGGATCTGCGACATCGGGTCGAACATGCGCAGGTGATCGCAAGCAATGATTTCAAGCGCTTTAAGCAGCTCAACCTGATTGCCTCGATGGAGCCACCACACGCAGTAGAGGACAAAGCTTGGGCCCAAGAACGCTTAGGTTCAGAAAGAATTAAAGGTGCTTACGCGTGGAGAACTCTACGTGAGGCGGGTGTTCCGCTTACATTCAATTCAGACTTACCCGGCTCTGATCATTCAA
>JAFMHC010000356.1 GCA_017854775.1 Gammaproteobacteria bacterium
GGCAGACTATTTTGTTTTATCTTGTTGATGGGCCGCGACCAAGATAAGTTTGAGCATTTTCAGCATCATCGACACACACAGGATGTTGAATTAGATGCTGAAATCGTTGGCGCAAAACCGTTCACCTTATTGACCTATCTAGTTTATTTTTCTGGTCTAAGTTATTGGCCTGGTCGAATTTCTGAAGTGTTTAAATTGGCTTCGGGTGATACCCAATCTTGGCCTCATTTATCAGTGGTGCAGCTAAAAAAAGTACACAAAGAAGCGAGGTTAATGCTACTAATTTATTTGTCTTTATTGGCTATATCATTAGTGTTGCAAAGCACACTTTTGTTGACCTTATGGCTACTGCCAATGTTTGCGATGAAATGGTTTCAAATGCTGCAGAACACCGTAGAGCATACAGGGATGCCACATGTCGATGATATTTGGTTAAACACACGAACGGTAAAAGCTGGGCCGGTGATGCAATGGCTGCTGTGGAATATGCCTTACCATACTGCGCACCATACTTACCCAATGATTCCATTCTATCGCTTGGCTGAATTGCACAGGCAGATTGTTGCCGAGGTCGGCGACCCGCCAAGCACGATTTCGCACCTTGGCTTTCAGCGACAAATGATACGCAAACTACTAAAGGATGGTTCGTCCAAATACAGTGGCCGAGACATTCTTGAGTACTAGCCGAGACATCCCTGAGTACTAGGAAGCTCTAGGTTGACAATCAATTAAATAAATCGGCTATAGTGGGGTCTAAGCACAATGACATTCTAACTACACGATATGATGGTTCTATCGTGCCTTTGGGCCGCTAGCCTATGATTTTTTTCTCACTATGAAAGCGTCATCTTACAATTCCACCGCTAATTCAACTCAGGCCGACGCGACGGAGTCAGCCTATTTACTCAATTGGCCAGATATTGTTGCTCCGCTGTTTCAAGCAATCAACACGAGCAACTTTGGTGTTGCTTTTTTTGATTCACTGAATCGAATTGCGCCTATAGACAGCGCCGTGATTATGCTATTTCGCGCAGATCAAGAGCCAATTGTGTTGTATGACGGCTTACATCCTTCTGAAGAGTCTTCGTTTTACGATGTTTATCTTGGCGGGGCTTATTTGCTTAGCCCTCTTTATCGTCGCTTCCAAGATTTACCTTCGGGCTTCTACCAACTCGCAGCACTCGAGCAGCAAGCTTTCAAACAAAGCGATTTTGCCGTAGCCTATTTCAATCAATCCGGGTTGTCTGACGACGCTAACTTTTTACACAAGCTTGATGAGCAAACCGCGATTGTCGCGAGTTTCGGTCGGCAACAATTACAGCTGTCGTTTACTGATCAAGAGCTACAACAATTACATGTCGCCGGCCCGGTTTATCGCTCGGCCTTGAGCCGCCATTGGGGAGGTGCAAGCTTGCCTCAAGTAGCCGATCTGAAGGCGTCGACCCAAGCGCACAATCAACTTAAGTCTTCGTTAAAGAGCTTCGCTAGCAGCGTGCTTACTGGCCGAGAGCAAACTGTACTGCAATTAATGCTCGAGGGTAAGCCATCGAAAACATCAGCCCGAGAGCTGAATATATCGGTAGATACCGAACGTGGGCATAGAAAGAACATATATTCGAAGCTTAATGTCGCCTCTCAGGCGCAACTCTTTTCATTGATCTTTAAGGTGCTAGGGAAGGTGGCTGCAGGCGAGGCCGCAGACCCTTATGCGGCCTATTTAGAGGTCGACTAGGATGAACAATAGTCCAGTGATTTCCTAGTAAATTGGCAGTTTGTTGGTAGTGCTGTTATAGATTGTGGGCAGTTCACGAGTGGCCTTACCAACGTCAACCATAGCCAATTACATAAGCTTTAATGTTGTAATTCTAGAGTATAAGCCACTGATCTGTTTAGCTCTAAGCAAATAGATTTAGAGTTCGCTCAATGATAGACTTGATCGGCGTTGTATCAGTTCAATTTTTCGGCTAATAAAAGTCATTGAATAGCTGGTAAAATGAGCTTGCCGCTTATCTTTGGACAAACTCACCGAAGACTAATTTCATAGTCTGGCGCTATAATAATGATGAATCCTTAAACTGCGGCGGCATTAAGTAGCGCTGAGTCGAAAAGGACAGACCGCTAAACAATTTTAGGAAACTCCGTGCATATCTTAATCAGCAACAACGACGGTTATAATGCTCCCGGGCTATCGGTTCTAGCAGATGCGCTTAGAAATCAATACCATAAGGTCACAATTGTTGCTCCGCGTGACGACGTTAGCGGTTGTGGAATGAGTTTATCTCTGCGGCGCACCGTCAATGTTGAAGCGGCTGAAGAGCATTTATTTATTGTTGACGGAACGCCAGCCGATTGCGTTTATATTGGATTAAATAACTTAGTTGAAGAGCCCGTTGATCTGGTTATTAGTGGTATTAACAATGGCCCCAACTTGGCCGACGATATTCTTTACTCGGGCACCTTCGCCGCCGCAATGGAAGCACGCCGGATGGCAATGCCGAGCATAGCTCTGTCGATTACCGAGCGTTCAGTTCAGCATTACGAAACAGCAGCCTATATCGCAGTTCAAATGAGTAATGCCCTGCCGTTACTCAACTACCGAAGCTTATTGGCCGTATTAAATGTTAATGTGCCTGATATTCCAGTTGCCGACCTGAGAGGTTTTAAAGCAACAGTATCGGGACAAAGAGAAGTGCGGTTGCCGCCTGAAAGGCTAGATGACAATGGCAATATGTCGCAATACCGACTTGGTCTTGCTGGTGATTTTCGTCGAAGCAAACAAAACAAAATGCGAGATTTTGAAGCAGTAGAGCAAGGTTATGCATCGATTACACCTTTTAGTGCCACGTTTGACGACAGCCCTTACATCGATGATGTGCAAACGTGGCTCGACACTCTCAACTGAATACTCCTGATATGTATACGCAACAGTTAACCAAACCACAATACGCCGGCAGAGGCATGACCTCCGACCGAACTCGTGGCCGTTTGATCGAGCTAATCAAAACTATGGGGGTTACTGATAGAGCGGTATTAGCCGTCATGCAAAGCCTACCAAGACACATATTTGTAGAAGAGGCGTTAGCCAGTCGAGCTTACGAAAACACCGCATTGCCGATCGGCCATGGGCAAACAATCTCGCAACCATACACCGTCGGTCTGATGACTCAAACCTTGTTTAATAAACCTCGCTCTAAAGTA
>JAFMHC010000357.1 GCA_017854775.1 Gammaproteobacteria bacterium
ACGCAGAAATCATCATGCCAATGCTGAAAATCGGGTTTTCACACAGCCTGGGCAATTTTCTGCCTTTTTGCATGAAGTTGTTTGGTTAGGTAAATAGGCTGTAGAATACTCATTGATACCGTTGGGTGGTTTTTTTATGGCTCTAATCAACGAATTATAAAAAAATCAGTATTAACATCACTCAGTCCCAACCATACCGTCTAAACGTCAGATTTAGTCTGGGTAGGCTACAGCCCTCATCAAGCGGCAGACCATGTTCATACAAATCTTGGAACCCATCCCCCATAAAAAGTAAACTGCCTGAAGCTAGACCTACTTTAAGTGGCTGATTATCACCCGAGATGTTTCTAATTTCAAAATCACGTACAGCGCCGAGGCTTAGCGATGCGATTTTTGATGTTGAACCGTAAGCGGGTAAGTCGCGGTGGAAGCTGACGCCTTCGGTACCGTCTTTGTAGTACACGCACCTCGCTACTTGAAAGTTTACACCGGTCTGCTCACGCACTTGCTCCCTCACACGAGCGAGCAATGGCGTCCATGGCGAGCGCCCACCCCAAACCTCGTGAATGGCATCGAAGGAGGTGTATTCTTCATCGGTGAAAATATAGGTCGCAGTTTCTGCTGTATAGACACTGCCATCAGCCATAGTCATGTGTTTATTAGTGATATCAAATACCGAGAGGACCTCTGAAAAAAGAATTGATGCTTCCTCTTCAGATAAAAAATTCTCTAGATAATATGCTTCGCATTGTAAAGGTAGTGATTTCATTAATAAGTTACTTAAATAAACTGTTGCAAGCGGCTTTGAATATAGCTTGAGCACTGTTTTAAGACACTGGTTTTCTGCTCTAATTAATGCTCACCGATCATCGAATTATCGTGTTATTCCCATAACGATAGTGTTTAAGTGATTTTGAGTGAACGGCAGAAAAGGGCAAGTCACTGTAATTTTGACGGTGCGAAGCGAGTGGAAAAATCTCAATGCATGATCAGAGCCTTTTCCAATACGTTTGAATTTTAGATGCCCTCAAGGGCAGGCAACGCGCTCTTTTGCGCCAAAAGAATGAACACCCGCCACGGCATAGCTACATGGACCTCGGTACCCCCTTGTGGGGTATGTAGTTTATTAGAGCAGTGCAGGAGCGACTGCCGAGTGGCAAACAACCAGTTATAGTAGGGATAGATCATGGTTTGCAATGTTAGCTAAGGGCGACTTTTTGCCAACTTATGAATTATTAGTCGTCAGATAAGCTCCCAACTTAGGAGCTTGCTATGTCGGGCTTAATCCAATTTTTCACACTCAATAAAACACAGCCACGCTCTGACGAGCACTAACCACCAAGTTGCCAGCCTTATTCCAAACCTGCATGTCCTGGCTAGAATATCCGTCGCGCGCATGTTCGGCGGCCGAGCGCATTAGCCACCAGCCATCTTCTGTGCTGATGTCTTCTCTGAGAAAGTTCATCATCCAGGTCATCGAGCTGATTGGCGCGAATTCTTTGAACATGGGTAGTACTGCTGGTGGAGGCATGTCTGCGATGCCGATTAGGGCGGCCATGTCGTTAGCATTCTTATCTTTGTGACGAACCCAGATATAATGTTCGTATTCGTCTGAGCCACTTACAGGGTGCCCACCTTGGGCCAGAAGGCAGTCGTAGTTGTTGGCGAACGACGGGCCGAAGCCAGAGTCAAAGAAATTGCTGGATTGCTCAACGCTGGCAACCTTTGGCTTATCGGTGAAATCTTGATTTAAGCGCGATTCGCGGCTTTCACCGAAGCAAAACACCGCATGCGTTGCCAGACCTTTCTCACCAATCATTTCAGCGCTGATATAGGCTACCGAGCGCCCTTGACGCATTACCTTGGTAGTTACGCTCACTTGCCCACCGACTGGGCCTATGAAATTTATCTGTGCTGACCTCAGTGGTGGTAACTCTGGGAAGTCGTTGACCACCGCTTGATAACACAGTGCGGCAGACATGCCGCCGTAGGTAGTGCGGCCTTGCATCCAGTTGTCGGTCACGGTTACGCGGCTTTGCTGCTCAGCGGTCGTTGTTAGGCTGTTAAGTAGGTCTGAGAAACTTGGGTTCATGTCGAAACTCATATAAATTA
This sequence comes from Gammaproteobacteria bacterium, assembly GCA_017854775.1. Taxonomy (GTDB): domain Bacteria; phylum Pseudomonadota; class Gammaproteobacteria; order Arenicellales; family Arenicellaceae; genus Arenicella. The sequence goes on from JAFMHC010000357.1 coordinate 2,113, forward strand.
ATCGCTAAACTAGCTTGGCTTGCAGCATTTCGTTGGCCATCTGCGGGTTGGCTTTGCCGCGCGACTTTTTCATCACTTGGCCGACCAAGAAGCCGATCACTTTTTCATTGCCGTCTTTAAATTGTTGAACCTGTTCTGGGCACGAGGCAATTACTTCATCAACGACTGCCTCAATTGCGCCGGTATCTGTTATCTGCTTGAGACCTTTGGCTTCTATGATGGCATCGACCTCACCCTCTTGCTGCCAAAGCGCGGCGAAAACTTTTTTCGCGGTATTGCCTGACAGTGTTTTGTCGGCGATGCGATCCAGCAGCAGTGCGAACTGTGTTGTATCGATCGGTGAATCGCTAATTTCGAGTTCTGATTTATTCAAATTGGCAAATAGCTCGCCACTCATCCAGTTAGTAACAACCTTGATTTCAGCCTTAGTCGCTTTGCACACAGTTTCAAAAAAATCAGCGGTTTCACGGTCAGCGGTGAGCATGTCAGCTTCTTCCAGTGACAAGCCAAACTCAGTTTGAAAACGTTCTTTCTTAGCCGTTGGTAGCTCTGGCAAGGTGGCGCGAATTTGTTCTAGAAAACTGTCTTCCAAGATCATCGGAGGTAGATCGGGGTCTGGGAAGTAGCGATAATCGTGGGCTTCTTCTTTCGATCGCATTGAGCGGGTCTCATGCTTATCTGAATCGTACAGGCGGGTCTCCTGAGTGATTCGGCCGCCGTCTTCTAGGATGTCGATTTGCCGCTCGATTTCATACTCCATGGCGCGCTCGACAAAGCGGAATGAGTTGATGTTCTTCAACTCAGTTCGAGTACCTAATTCTTCTTGACCACGAGGTCGCACCGACACGTTGGCATCGCAGCGGAATGACCCTTCTTGCATATTGCCGTCACAGATCTCGATGTATCTAACTAAGCTGTGTAGCTTACGTAAATAGGCCACCGCTTCAGATGGTGAACGCATGTCAGGCTCGGAGACAATTTCAAGCAGCGGTGTGCCGGCTCGATTTAAATCAATACCTGTTTGACCATGAAAATCATGGTGAAGCGATTTCAAAAAAATCATCGCGATGATGTCACAATGTGT
>JAFMHC010000358.1 GCA_017854775.1 Gammaproteobacteria bacterium
TTTAGAGGTTGCTAGTTATACCCACGTACTTCGCTGGGCTAACGAAGTCGCTCAGCGCCCAGCAGTGCAGCGTGGGCGTATGGTTAATCGCTCCTGGGGTGAGCCTCAAGAGCAACTACCTGAGAGGCATAGCTCGGAAGACTTTAAGGCGCCAAAGAGCGATTTGCTATAAAGCCCTTGTTTGACCCAGCCTTCCTTAAGTGTCTAGCTCGCTAGACACTAATTCGCCCCTTAAGGAGTTAGGTAAGGCTTCTCCAATCAATATATCTGCAAACTTACCGATTAACGCTGCGTTGTCGCAACGAAAATTAACAACGCGATTATTTTCGGTGCGGCCGGATAGTTGGCCTGGGTCTTTTTTGGAATAGCCCGTTACGAGTACGCGTTCAGTATTGCCAACCATGCGGCGACCGATAGCTTGGGATTGTTGAGTAATGCGTTCTTGCAGTATTTTCAGGTGTTTTTTATTGGTCTCTTCTGGAATGTCGTTTGGCAGGTCGGCAGCGGGTGTGCCAGGACGTGCGCTATAGATAAAGCTAAACGACATATCAAAATCCATTTCCTGAATAAGGTTCATGGTTTTTTCAAAGTCTTGCGTTGTTTCACCGGGAAAGCCCACAATAAAATCAGAAGAAAAGCTGATGTTGGGCCGATTCTTTTTCAAGCGCCGTAGTTTAGATTTATATTCCAATACCGTATGGCCACGTTTCATCGCCATTAATATTCGGTCGGAACCACTCTGTACGGGTAAGTGGACATGGCTGACCAGCTCAGGAACGTCGTTATAAACCTCGATAAGACTATCGGAAAACTCAACGGGGTGTGACGTGGTAAAACGAATCCGGTCAATACCTTCGATTGCGGCAACATAAGTAATCAGCTCAGCGAGATCAGCTTGTTGGCCATCATCGGTTTTTGCCCGGTAGGCATTCACGTTTTGTCCAAGTAGATTAACTTCTCTTACATTTTGACTGGCAAGATGAGCGACTTCTGCCAGTACATCGCCAACGGGTCGGCTGACTTCTTCGCCTCGAGTATAAGGTACAACACAGAAAGTACAGTATTTTGAGCAGCCTTCCATAATCGAAACAAAGGCGCTCACGCCGTCGGCTTCTGGCTCTGGCAGGCGATCGAATTTTTCAATTTCGGGGAAGCTGATATCGACAACGACGGCACCATTATCGCGAGGTGTTTCTATCATCTCGGGTAAACGGTGCAAGGTTTGGGGGCCAAAGATTAAATCGACAAAGGGTGCGCGTTCGGCAATGGCCTCACCCTCTTGGCTGGCTACACAGCCTCCTACACCAATAATCAAGTTAGGGTTCTTTGTCTTTAAATTTTTCCAGCGGCCCAACTGGTGAAATAGCTTCTCTTGTGCTTTTTCGCGAATGGAGCAGGTGTTAATTAATAGAACATCGGCTTCTTCCGGGTCATCTGTGGTCACCATATTGTGCGATTCACCCAGTAAATCACGCATTCGCGATGAATCGTACTCATTCATTTGGCAGCCGTGGGTTTTGATATAGAGTTTTTTCTGGGGGGTGGTCTCTGGCATTGGTATCAAGCTAATTAGTGTGGGGAGAAGATTATAGAGCTTGTTTGCTTATATTTACAGTGGATGTTGTTGACGAAAGGTAGGCGGTTTTATTGGTGTTTACATTGATTGTCATTAAAGGTGGTCTATTCTTAATTAGATAGTGTTTTAGTAAATTTTAAAGAAGGAGTAGTTTGTGCGTATTAATGAGCAGGTGACCGGACAAGAAGTAGATTATGAAAAGTCGCAGAAGATAGTTTCTACGACCGATGTAAAGGGCGTAATCACGGATATTAATGATGACTTTGTCGATATTAGTGGTTTTACCCGTGATGAACTGATTGGTCAGACGCACAATTTGGTTCGCCATCCGTGGATGCCTCAATATGCATTTAAAGAATTATGGGATTACAACAAAAGTAAGCGACCTTGGATGGGAATGGTTAAAAACCGTTGTAAGAATGGTGATCATTACTGGGTCGATGCTTTTGTAACGCCTATTTATAAAAATGGAGAGGTCGTTGGGTATCAGTCGGTACGCCAAAAGCCGGATGTTGATACTGTTGCGAGAGCGGAGTTGATGTATGGTGGTGATCGATCATTTTTGTCCCCTTTGACTGATAAATTACAATCTCTTCCCTTAAATATAAAACTATTTGTCAGTTTTGCACTGTCAACGCTAATCGGTTTTGCATTATCTATGGTGCTTGGTTCTATGGTGGCTGGACTTATCTTGAGTTTGCTGCTGCATGGTATTGTGAGTACATTGCTGGCTCGTCCATGGATAAAATATTGCCGCGACACTGAATCACTTTTTGATAGTAAATTAGCTAGGCAGCTTTACACTGGTCGGTGTGATGAGTTGGGTCAAATACAGCTGGCATTTAAGTTCTTGCAGTCGCAGAAGGATACGATTTTATATCGTACAGTGGGTGCATCAGCAGATGTTAACACTTCTGCCTCTAAAGCCAATGAGAGCGTTGAATCAACGGCAGAAGATATCAATCAGCTACACAAAGAGGTTGAAATGGCTGCAACAGCAGTGCATGAAATGTCAGCCACTGTGCAGGAGGTCGCGCGTAATTCCTCTGAAACGTCTACAGCGGCTGCTGAATCTAAAGTTAATGTTGATAAAGGCTTAGCCACGCTAGAGGAAACGAAAAAAACGATGGTCAGCTTGGTCGATGCTATCAATAAATCATCAGCCACAATTGAGGAGTTAAATCAAAATTCTAGCTCTATAGGTACCGTCGTAGATGTTATTAGTAGTATTGCGGAGCAAACTAACTTACTTGCGCTCAACGCGGCTATAGAAGCTGCCCGTGCGGGTGAGCAGGGAAGGGGCTTTGCCGTTGTGGCAGATGAAGTGCGCTCTTTGGCAGCAAAAACTCAGGAGTCTACCGCGCAAATTAGTGAGATGATCTCAACGCTACAATCGGGAACAGAGCTTGCGGTTAATTCGATTACTCATAGTCATGCTCAGGTAAAAGTGAGCGAAGACAATATTGAAAATTTAGTAGGGCAGTTCGATACCATTTTGAGTAATGTCGATAATATCTCGGATATGTGTATTCAAATTGCAACAGCGACCGAAGAACAGTCGG
>JAFMHC010000113.1:0-10758 GCA_017854775.1 Gammaproteobacteria bacterium
AGCTACATCATTGGCTTAGACCCGGGGGCTGGCTTGAACTGTTTTATCAAGACATGCAAGAACTATTATTAGCCGAATTGGATGTGCGTTTACAACCAATACTGGGCTTGTTAGAAGCACTTTACGAACATACGAGCAATACAACACAATGACAAAAATGTTATTTAGCGGCGCCTTTATCCTAGGTGCTTTGGCGATTCTTTGGATAGGGCGCATATTTCTAGGCGCTGACAATTTTGGTCTTGGTGTGACCGTGTTAATCGCGATGGTATACATCATTGGCACGCTTGAGCTACTGCAGTTTCGTCGCGCAACAGCCACGCTTAACGGGGCACTTAATGCCTTAACCCAACCGCTCGACGATCTTTATAAATGGCTGCTTCGCATAGACCCTAGCTTGCAAAATGCGGTGCGTTTAAGGGTAGAAGGTGAGCGGAATGGCCTTCCGGCGCCGGTGCTAACACCGTACTTGGTAGGGCTGTTAGTGATGCTCGGCTTGCTTGGAACCTTTGTTGGCATGGTCGATACGCTTAAAGGCGCGGTTGTAGCCTTACAGGGCACCAGTGAACTTGAAGCTATTCGCGCGGGTCTGGCTGCGCCTATTGCCGGTTTAGGGCTGGCTTTTGGTACCTCGGTCGCGGGGGTTGCGGCGTCGGCCATGCTAGGCTTGCTATCAACCATTAGTCGACGCGAGCGCCTGCAAGCAAGTCACTTGTTAGATACCCACGTTGGCACCACACTGCGACCTTTCTCGGCCAAATACCAACAGCACCTTGCCTTTCAAGCAATGCAAGATCAAGCGGCGGTGATGCCCGCAGTTGCAGACAAATTGAGTGCCTTAGCGAATAGTTTAGAGGCCTCTAATAACAGTATGACGGCGCAGATACTGCAAAATCAAGAGCACTTCCAAAACACCATAACTGGCTTATACCAAGAACTGAATGAGTCGGTAGATCAGTCGTTGAAAACTACTTTAGTCGAGAGCGCTGGCCTTATTAACGCTAGCGTTCAGCCGATTGCTGAACAAACATTGTCGCAGCTTAGTGCCAGCGCTCTGGAAACCCAACAACAATTGATAAAGATCAGTCATGAACAACTTGCTGCGATCAATCAATCGACTCAAGAAAATAATCAGTTGTTGAGCAAGTCTTCAGCCGAGGGTCTTGCTCAACAGGCAAAGTCGACCGCCGATTTAATAGCTCAGGTAGACAACGCCACTTCAAGTGCTAATCAACAATTAAGCTCTAATAGCGCTGCCTTGTTACAAAGTTTTAGCGCAAGTGCTGAGCAATGGGCCGAGCAGCAGCGTGAGCAAGCAAAACAGTTTAGCAACACCATTGGTCAGGAGCTCAATAGCTTAACCCAGCTAGAAAGTGATCGAGGCAGTGCGGCAGTTCAACAATTGAGTGAATTACAGGCGGTTGTGACTGCCCATCTGACTACTCTGGGCACAGCACTTGAAGAACCGATGGCTCGTTTAATTGAAACCGCATCTCAAACACCAAAAGCGGCGGCCGACGTTATTGAAAAGCTGCGTGGCGAGATGAGTAAGAATCTAGAGCGCGACAATGACTTATTGCTTGAACGCACCAGTTTGATGGCGCAATTGAGCACGCTAGCCGAAAGCTTAGAACAAAGCGCCATTGGCCAGCGTGACGCGATTGACTCGATGGTCGAACGTTCGACTGAAACCCTAAGTAAAGTGGGTCAGCAGTTTGCTCTTAGCGTAGAGGGCGAGGCCGAGAAGATGGCAGGTATGGTGGATCAGTTTGCCAGCAGTAGCACCGAAATGGCCAGCTTAGGCGATGCCTTTAATAGCGCGGTGATGATGTTTAGCGAGTCTAATAATTTGCTAATTGAAAATCTCAGTAATATTCAAGCCTCACTTGAGCAATCGAACAGCCGTAGCGACGAGCAGCTTGCTTACTACGTGGCGCAAGCGCGCGAAATTATTGATCATAATTTGCTCTCTCACAAGCAAATTATAGATGCTATGAATGCCAGCTCTGGCGACCAAACTGCGATGGTTAGGGCGGTTAGTTCATGAACGAGTTCGATGAAGGGGAGTCACACGCGCCGCCAATATGGGCAATTTTTGGTGACCTCATGTCCGGCTTGGTGGGCGTATTCGTATTGTTGTTGATCTGGGCGCTCGGGTTTCAATTGGAACTAGCACAGTCTTTAAAAGTTGAAACCGTTAAACGACAGGCCGAGCAGCAACGCCGTATTGCCTTAGAGCAGGCCTTGGCCGACCCCTTGCAGAATGGGCGCGTAACCTTAGAGAATGGTCGAATCGCAATCAGCGGCAGTGTCTTGTTTGCAGTCAATTCGGATCAACTTCAGACTGAAGGGCGTGTGTTATTGCGTAGTCTGGTAGCGCCGTTACAACTGTTTCTAGGTGAGCGCGATCAGATGCTTATGATTAGCGGCTTTACCGATGATCGGCCTATTCGTGTGGACAACCTCAATTTTGCTGATAACTGGGAGTTATCGGCGCAACGTGCGCTGACGGTTACTCGGGTACTTATCGAAGAAGGCTTGCCCGCTAGTATGGTTTTTGCAGCGGCTTTCGGCGCACAGAGCCCCGTTGCGAGCAACAACGATGAAGTTGGGCGCTCTAAGAATCGACGGGTTGAAATGGCGCCTGTGCCTAAGAATTCTCAAAACGATCAACTTAAGTCAGCCTCATGAGCATTTCTCCAGTTAATGACTTGGCCGCTAAACGGCTAAAACTTAAACAGCTGTTGGCAGATTTAAATTCAGGCCACTTGAATAACTCGGACCCGGTGCGCTTCGACTATATTCAAAGCCTGTATCAACGGCTAAGCAGTCATCACAATGAGGCTAACGTTGAGTTGCTCGATAAAATCCAAACCAGCGTAAACCATTATATGGGCAATCTTCACGAGGCTCGATGTGCGGCACAAAGTACGCTTGAGAAGGTCTCAGCTAATTTTCCTGAGCAGGCAGAGGTGGCAAAACTAATGTTTGATCAATGTCAGTTTAGACAGCTTGAGCAACTGAGTAATAACTTGATTAAGCAACAGTCGGCCGACGCCAATATTGACGTGCTCCGCGAGTTGACTAAGCGTATTAACCTGCAATCAGGCGAGAGCGATGGCAGCGATGATAATCAACCGGTGTCATTCGATAAAGTGTTCTTTGCGCAAGAGCAAAGCGTACGCCAAGTGCCCAGTGACTCGACGCCAGCCAGTTCTGACGGCAGTGGTGAGCAATTGGTGATGCAATCAATGAAGCAGTTTCGGCAATCGATGAAGCATTTTAACATTGACAAAATCATCGCGCGAGCAATCGATGAAGGCCCTGAAAACCCAGGCCCACTCAATCCGCAAATGTTGGCCATTAGGTCGTTAACACAGATGCGTGATTTATCGCCAACGTATCTGCGTCGTTTTGCCGGGCAGATTGAAACATTGCTTTGGTTAGAAAAAAATGCGTCCAAATTGATTAAGCCTAAAGCGAGCAAAAATTAGTAAATCAGCGTTAGAAAATTGGCTCATTGAAAGCGGCGTTTTGCTAAATTAATGAGGCCTGTTCGAGCAAGATTAGTCTATTAGGACTATTGAGCATGTTTATGCACAAGCATACTCTATGCAATATACATTGACTCGCCGCGGGACTACCTGTGATGGCGGTAGGTCATTAATAAATTATGTGATTTCGTGTCGGAGACGGTAATAAGTTGAACGTATTTAACATAGAATAGCGCTGGGTGATGAGAATATTTTAGCTTGAGCTAAACTAAAAAATAGGTAATATAAACCTATCTAAACTGAGCCTGTACGGGGTTATTGGCCGGTGGGAGGCTGATTTGTCTAGCTCTCGCGTGGCTACAGAAAATACTTATTAAAGTGCTTATGAAAGTGCCTATTATAGTAATCGGGGTAAAAAAATAGAATGGGAAATAGAATTTCATTTAGTAGGGGAATGTCTGGTCATGCCAGCTGCAATAGCCAAAACGCTATGACGTGGTGCCGGCCGACTGATGCTATTAAATTAGCTGCGATATTGGTGACTGCAAGTTTATGTGCGGCACAGTCAGTGTCAGCGCAGTCAGTTACTGATGTTGAACGTCTGACTCAAGGTTTGTCTGAGAGAGTCGAATTCGATGTCACTCGATACCAAATTGTCGGTGAGAATCCATTGAGTGAGTCTAAGACAAAATCGATTTTGTCTCCGTATATTGGCTCCAATCGCGGCATTGATGATATTGAGAATGCCGCTGGCGCGCTTGAAACTGAGATGTCGGCTAAGGGTCTAAGCTTTTACCGAGTCTCGTTTCCACCACAAGAACTTACTGATGGCGTAGTAGACTTACTGATAACTCAGTATAGGATTGGCAATGTCAATGTTAAGGGCAATAGCTATTACAGCGAACGAAACATTCAATCCAGTTTGCCGTTATTGCGCAAGGGCGAATCGCCAAGCACTCGGGGCATAGCTCGCGCTTTACGGGTCGCCAATCAAAACTCGTCTAAACGTGTTCGCGTTACCTTAGCGCCTGGCGACGGGGCCAACGAAATTGACGCCAACATCGTTGTTAAAGATCAACAGCCATTAGTATTAACCACTTGGTTAAACAATACTGGCACCGACGCTTCAGGGGATTATCGAGTTGGCGCAAGCATCGCACACGGTAATATTTTGGGGCTTGATCATAATGGTTCTCTGACTTTCATCACCTCTCCAGAGGGTGTTAACGATGTACAGCAAATTGCCGCCAGCTATCGCATACCGCTTTATTCACTGGGTGGCAGCTTAAATTTTGTTGCTGTTAATTCAAATGTTGATACCGGCGTTGTCGCTGGGGTCTTCGATGTTGCCGGTAAAGGCGAAGTCTATGGCATCGGCTATTCACATGTTTTATCGAGCATTGGTTCGTATAATCAGGGGCTGCAACTGCAAGCTCAAGACAAATTGTTTGACAACGATGTGCAGTTTCTAGGTCGTCAAGTTCTAGAAGATGTTCGTAGCCGCCCGCTTTCCGCTACTTATCAAGCAAGCTGGGGTAACGGTAAAGGCTTTCAATGGTCGGGCATGATGTCGCTCACCAGTAACTTAAGTGGCGGCTCATTCAATAATGCTCGCTCTTATGCTGTTTCCCGATCTGGAGCGTCTGATGATTGGAGTAAAATAAACCTTGGTGCCAATTACCAATACAAACTAAAAGAATGGCTCTATACCGCATCACTGAACATCGCATTTTCTAGCGATCGATTGATCACTGGCGAGCAGTTTGCGGTTGGCGGTGTGAGTAGCATTCGCGGCCTCGATGAGCGTGAGTTACGTGGCGATGAAGGTTATCAGCTCAATTTGCAAGCATGGGCGCCACCGGTTTATAAAACCCTCAGGCCGGTCGCCTTTATTGACCTTGGGCATGTGTCAAATAACGAGCCGATAGAAGGCGAGTTTCGCTCAGAAGATGTTATGTCAATCGGCGTATTACTTAACTGGAATCCGACCAATAAAATATCAGCGTCGGCAAGTTATGGTTACTTGATTGACGGGATCGATAGTGACAACGCAGTTGAAGGGTCGCCTGAAGATGGTGACGGGAAATTGCATTTTAATCTAACCTACCGATTCTAAGAGAGCTGAGACAACATTATGAAAATACATTATTTAGCGCTCAGTACTATTTTGGTCAGCGCACTAATATCGTCGATTAGTCACGCATCCAGCGGCACTGTTATTCTCGCTAAAGGCGTAGTAACAGCAACTGCAGCGGACAAGAGCAACCGGGTGCTCGCCAAGGGTGCCGCGATCGAGGAGGGCGATATTATCAATACCGCCAATAAAAGCTTCGCGGTGATTCGTATGCTCGACAACACCAAGCTAACTCTCAAGCCTGGGACAACCATTGCGATTGGTAAGTTTAGCGTCGAGGAAGGCAAAGAAGAAGGGTGCATTAATCTTGTTAAGGGTGGCTTGCGAACCGTTACTGGATTGATTGGCAAGCGCAAGCCTGACTCGTTTCAAGTTGACACGCCGATTGCCTCTATAGGCATTCGTGGAACTGACTTCATTACTCGTATTTGCGCTGGCGATGAATGTTCAGTCGATGAGCAAGAACTTTCCTTTGGTGAGGTCGGTAAAACTGCGAAGTCGCAAAGTTCTGAGATAGCCGAACTGATCAACCAGCAATTGCCTGAAGGTTTGTATGGTAGTTGTGAAACTGGTGCGATTGTTATGAGCAAGTGTGCTGGTCAATCAGAGAGCTTTGAACTTGGTTCATGTCGTACTAGTCAGCAAAAAGATTGTACTGAAGTTGGCTTAAGCGCAGGTGCCGCAGGCTATACCAGTTTTACTCCAACGGCTGGAACTGTTCCGGCGGCTGGTGCTGCTAGTGCTAAAGCCAGCAGCGCAACAGCCTTGCCTGAGCGGCCGGTCGTTCTTTCAAGAACACCACGAATTTTAAACAAAGACCCCTACTTTCAGCTATCCGATGCAAGCGATGCAGAACTTGAAAAAGTAGATAAATTTCCAGACTCCTTTAATACCGATGGACAATGTTCAATTTATGGGGGCTAGTCTTTAACGTTGAATATTAAGTCGGTGATAGTCCGGCTGTATAGGCGAGATATTATGGTGCGATTTAAAAATACACGGTTAGCAAGTACTCTCTTAGGCAGTGCCGTTGGCGTACTGATAGGGGCAGGCTCGGCTTTCGGTAACCCGCTAGACCCGACTGTTGTTGCTGGCACCGCTAGCTTCGATACGCTAGGCTCTGAGCTTACTGTGACAAACAGTTCTGGCGCCATTATTGATTGGAACAGCTTTTCAATTGGTCAAGACGAGTTAACCCGATTCATTCAACAGTCATCATCATCGGCGGTGTTAAATCGCGTGACTGGGGGTAATTTGAGTGAAATTCTAGGTGACTTGCAGAGCAATGGCCGAGTTTTTCTGATTAATACCAACGGAATCCTGATGGGCGAGGGCGCGGTTATTGATACCGCCGGTTTTATCGGCTCTACGCTCGATATTAGCAATCAGGCTTTTTCCTCGGGAAACTACACCTTTAGTGGTGATGGCGGCACGATAGAAAACCGCGGTTTGATTCACGTTACGGGTAATGGTGACATAGCGTTGATCGCCAGTTCAGTAGAAAATAGCGGCGTGTTAAGAAGCGATAATGGCGACATTTTGCTTGCCGCAGGTAACTCTGTTTCAATCAGTTTTGATGACCTTGAGAATCTTAGTTTTGAAGTTCAGGCACCACAAGGCGAAGCGGTGAATCTCGGTGACATTATAGCCGGTGGCGGCAACGCATCGATACTCGGCGGCCAGGTAAGCAACAGCGGAACGGTAGAACTGGTAGAAAGCCCCGATGGGAGAATTTTTCTGCAAGCGGCAGATACCGCGATTGTTAGCGGCAGTCTTAAATCAAATGGTGGTGACATCCACGTAGAAGGCCGACAAGTCGAGTTACGTAATGTAATCATTGACGCCGACAGTGATGGCGTAGCCGGAGATATTGGCTTACTTGGCGATAACGTCGGTCTTTTCGCTGGCACTCAGGTAAGCGCAAGTGGCAATGGCGGTGGTGGCACGATATTAATTGGTGGGGAACAGCAAGGTAGGGGTGATATTCGCACTAGTGAATTCGTTTACCTAGACTCAGACGCCTCAGTTAGCGCCAACGGCGGCACTAGTGGTGACGGTGGTAGAGTAATATTGTTCGCTAAAAACAGCGCACGAATACACGGTGCCGTTACCGCTCGCGGTGGCGAACTCTCTGGCGACGGCGGCTTTATTGAAACCTCAGGCTTACTTGGCTTAGAAGTTGGAGTAACACCTGACGCAGGAGCCTCGAATGGCAAAGCTGGCAATTGGTTAATTGATCCAAACGATATAACTATCGTTAATGCCAGCGGATCCGACGTTGGCATTGATCCGACCCCAATGGGCGCTCCAGAAGTGTTTACGGCGGTGGCGTCGGGAGCCACTATTACTAGCCAGACCATTGTTGATGCATTGAATAATAATAATGTAACCATTGATACTGGCACTACTGGAACCGATAACGGTGACATATTTATTACCGATAGTATTAATTTTATTTCTAACAATACCTTCACACTTAATGCTGCGCGGGATATTGTTTTTTCTCCCGGCGTAAGCGTGATCGGTAATGATGGGTTTATTTCTAGTGGTTCACTGGTATTTAACTCGGATAATAATAACAACGGCGTTGGCACCACTCGTCTTGCTTCGACAGTCACTATTGAGGCCGAGCTGATTAGTTTTAACGGTGGTGGTGTGACGGCTGACGGTGTCATTGATACTCTTGTACTTAGAGGCATGCAGCTAGACGTAGCGGGTGGGTTTGAGATTAATGATTCGGAGATTACCTTAGATTTTATCGCCGCGGACATTGATCAAATCAATCTTACTGGCGGCGACAATACCGGTGGTGCGATTTTCGCCAGCCCGGGAAGTGTCTTTACCGTGGGCACGCTTAACCTAACTCACGCGTCTCCTGGAACCTTTCCATTTCAGTCGACCATTCTAGATGGAGGCTCTTATTTCTTGACCAATGGCGGCACTTTCAATATCGCTGAAGCTGTTGGCGGCTCTCCGTTGCCAGGTGCACAGGTGGAGATTACGGCTGACATAATCAATGAGGGAGTGCTAGACATCACCGGTGACGGCGCACTTGATTTTGGTTTTTTGTTTGGAATGCCTAGCTCTGGCGGGTCGTTGACAAATGATATTGGCGCAACGCTTAATGTAGCTGGTGGTGTTATTATTGGTAGCAACCAATCGATTGTTAATGATGGCGCTTTCAATGCCATAGGGTCAATGATGGGGCCGCCGATTGAGATTTTTGCTGATCTGCAGAACTCTGGAGTTATTAACGTTGGCCTAGATGCTGGGCTATTCGTCGACTCGGTTGAAAACTCTGGGTTGGTCGATATCGATGCAGGCGGATTGCTACAAACCTCGTTATTCGTCCTAAATTCAGGTGAAATTCATCTTGAAGGCGGCGGAATTCTGGACCTTTTTGACGCCAGCCCTATGCCCGCTCCAGTAGACTTAATTGTTGATGATGGTTCGTCAATAACGGGCAACGGTATCATCCAAACTGATGGCACCGTATTTGTCGAGTCTGGCGGTATAATCGCGCCCGGTGACTCTCCAGGCGTATTAGCGATTGATGGAAATTTGACCTTATTCGACGGCGCTATATTAAATATTGAACTAGCCGGAGCCAACCTCGGCGATTTTGATTTTATTGATGTTGCCAACGACCTCACTGTCGGTGGCCCCGGAAACTCCACTGCGCCGGCTCCTGGCGTCGTGTTGAATGTTATCAATTTGGGCAATTACGACCCTGACCCGATGGTTTCTCACGATGTAATTCAAGTAGGCGGCAGCATATTTCAATCAAGCACACCATTTAATCAATCAGCGGTCGGTTTTGATACACTTGATGTTGGGTTTACTGGCAATGTCTTAAGTTTATTAGTGAGCGTAACGCCACCTCCGGCACCGACACCTCCGCCTGCGCCGACACCACCCCCTGCACCGACACCAGCGCCGGCTCCAACACCAGAACCAGCTCCGGCACCAGAACCAGCTCCGGCACCAGTTCCAGCGCCGGCTCCAACACCAGCGCCAGAGGAAACGATTGAACCTCCGCGCGACATCATTAACGATGTAGTTGCCTTTGATATCGATGTTCCTTATGCCGGAGGTAATGATTTTGAAGAGTCGGATGCTGACGAAGAGATACGAAGCTTTAACTCTCAGTGTCGGTAGTGCTCAGTGTCAGGTTATTGCTAAAGTCACTGCGCTCATCAGTCGAAAAAAACAGATAAATTGAAACTCGCCCTCGCCACTGAAGGACGATCTTCAATTTACGCAAGCTAGTCTAATTAGTTACACACCAGGTCAGCAAAATGCCGATCGAATAGGCGAAAATATTATGTCACGATTTAAAAATACACGCTTAGCAAGCACTGTTTTAGGCAGTACCATTGGACTATTGATCGGAGCGGGCTCGGCCTTGGGTAACCCGCTAGACCCGACTGTTGTTGCTGGCACCGCTAGCTTCGATACGCTAGGCTCTGAGCTTACTGTGACAAACAGTTCTGGCGCCATTATTGATTGGAACAGCTTTTCAATTGGTCAAGACGAGTTAACCCGATTCATTCAACAGTCATCATCATCGGCGGTGTTAAATCGCGTGACTGGGGGTAATTTGAGTGAAATTCTAGGTGACTTGCAGAGCAATGGCCGAGTTTTTCTGATTAATACCAACGGAATCCTGATGGGCGAGGGCGCGGTTATTGATACCGCCGGTTTTATCGGCTCTACGCTCGATATTAGCAATCAGGCTTTTTCCTCGGGAAACTACACCTTTAGTGGTGATGGCGGCACGATAGAAAACCGCGGTTTGATTCACGTTACGGGTAATGGTGACATAGCGTTGATCGCCAGTTCAGTAGAAAATAGCGGCGTGTTAAGAAGCGATAATGGCGACATTTTGCTTGCCGCAGGTAACTCTGTTTCAATCAGTTTTGATGACCTTGAGAATCTTAGTTTTGAAGTTCAGGCACCACAAGGCGAAGCGGTGAATCTCGGTGACATTATAGCCGGTGGCGGCAACGCATCGATACTCGGCGGCCAGGTAAGCAACAGCGGAACGGTAGAACTGGTAGAAAGCCCCGATGGGAGAATTTTTCTGCAAGCGGCAGATACCGCGATTGTTAGCGGCAGTCTTAAATCAAA
>JAFMHC010000113.1:10858-13127 GCA_017854775.1 Gammaproteobacteria bacterium
GAATTTTTCTGCAAGCGGCAGATACCGCGATTGTTAGCGGCAGTCTTAAATCAAACGGCGGTGATATACACTTAGAGGGTCGTCAGCTTGAGTTGCGTAACGCGTCTGTTGATACGGCTAGGGTCGGTGTCGCCGGCGACATTAAATTACTTGGCGATAATGTTGGTTTGTTTGCCGGCACCAAGGTTAATGCTACTGGTAGCATTGGCGGCGGCACCGTATTAATCGGTGGTGAGCAACAGGGCCGCGGAGATACTCGAACCAGTGACTTTGTATATTTAGATGAAAACGCGTCAGTTGAGGCCAGTGGTGGCACCAATGGCGATGGCGGTACGGTGATTTTGTTTGCCGAGAATAGTGCACGTATTAACGGCAAGATCACCGCTCGCGGTGGTGAACTGTCGGGTGACGGTGGCTTTATTGAAACCTCTGGTTTGATCGGCCTACGAGTAAACGCTACTCCTGATGCTGGCGCTAACAATGGTGCCGCGGGTGAGTGGTTGATTGACCCGAATGATATTACCATTCAAGCTGAAGTTTCAGAATCGGGTATTGATCCAATGGGCGACGAGGGCGTGTTCACTGCGATTGCAGGGGGCGCGGTTATCGACACTCAGTCAATTGAAGATGCTCTTGAAACCAGTAACGTGACAATCGATACCGGAACCACCGGCACAGAAAACGGCGACATCACAATTGTCGATGACATTACATCGTTTTCTACAAACAGTTTGACCTTCAACGCGGCTCGCAACATCAATGTTAACGCCAGCGTTCGGCTAAATGTCGAAGGCCAACGTACTGGTGGCCCTGCGGTATTGCAATTTAATTCAGACCAAGCGGATAACGGCATCGGCACTACGCTTTTCAGCGGCACAGGATCGTCTATTAGTGTTTTAGCTGACAACATCGAATTTAACGGTGGTGGCTTAACGATTGATAGCCGTTTTGGTGTCAGTGTAATTGCAAATCAGACTGACATAAGCGGCGGTTTAACACTGATTAATGCCGATTTAGATTTTAGAACGAATTCAGTTATCGACCAAGTTACTATCACTCCTGGGCTCGATACTGGCGGTCAGATCTCTGGTGGGATAGACCGTGATGGTATGTTCGCTGATTTAACCCATGAAATCGGCACGTTAACGATTAATTTACCACCATCGGGTGATACAGGTCGGATTAACCCAGGATCATCTTCAGGGTTCGTTAATGGTGGTATTTATACCTTAGTGAACGGGGGCTCTATAGCGCTTGATACTCCCGAAAATCTAATTGACGGGCCTGGGCCAATTGATGGGCCAATCGATGGGCCAATCGATGGACCAATCGATGGACCAATCGATGGACCAATCGATGGACCAGGGCCAATCGACGGACCGGGCTCTAACTCAAGTCTGGTCTTTAACGCAGAAGTGATAAATCAAGGGACTTTAACAATCTCTGGAGGCACAGGCATCGAAATTGGCTTTGCAATGTTTGAGCCGGATGAGGGCTCTTTACGCAATGCGCAAGGGGCTACGCTAAATCTTGATGGCACCTTAACTGTGTTAAACAGCGAGGCGATACGCAATGAGGGAACCTTGAATGTTCGCGCTGCAACGGGTCCTGATGCGCCTCCGGTCGCTGATATAGCTATTTTGGGAGAAGTTCAGAATAGCGGTGTGATTAATATTTCCGCCGACGGTTTGCTGCATCTTGCTTCGCTTGAACTCAATCAAGGGGAAGTACATTTAGGAGGCGGCAGCACGCTAAGTCTGTTTAACGACGGAGGTGGTTCAATGCCTTTCCCTGTTGATTTGGTGGTGGGTGAGGGTTCGATGATCACCGGTAACGGTATTATTCAAACCGACGGTTTAGTATCAGTTGAATCTGGCGGTATTATTGCCCCGGGTGACTCTCCAGGCGCACTCTTTATTGACGGAGATTTAACGCTTTTTGATGGCTCTATCTTGAATATTGAATTAGCTGGTACCGGGCCAGCGGACTTCGACTTTATCGGTATCTCGGGTGATTTGACTGTTGGAGGCGCGGGTTCGACCACGGCTCCAGCCCCTGGCGTTGTGCTTAATGTATCTAATTTGGGCAATTATGATCCCGACCCAAACTTTTCTCATAATGTGATTGAAGTTGAAGGTAGCGTGTTCCAGTCTGCTACTCCGTTTAATCAATCTGCCAATGGTTTCGATACGCTTAACGTCGGTTTTACTGGCAACACATTAGGTTTATTGGTGAGTGTAACACCACCACCGCCGACTCCAACGCCGAC
>JAFMHC010000114.1 GCA_017854775.1 Gammaproteobacteria bacterium
GCTTATTCAGTCAGCCAGAGACAAACTATTTGGCGTTAGTTTCATACTGTTCTGCGATCAACCCAGCGGCGTGCTCCTCTAAAGCGCCTTCGATACGCTTAGCTCTGCTTGACGCTAACCAGTGTAAGAACACCATCGGAATAGCCACGACCAGACCCAGTACAGTTGTTACCAAAGCTTGAGAGATACCACCTGCCATTGTTTGCGGGTCACCGGCACCATACAAGGTGATCGCTTGGAAAGTTTGAATCATTCCGGTCACCGTGCCGAGTAAACCTAGCAGCGGCGCAACGACAGCGATAATTTTAACGAACATTACCCAAGCGTTAAGCTTTGGAGACTCTTTGAGCATCGCTTCACCCAGCTTCAACTCCATAGACTCAGGGTCGGTAGTCGGGTTATCTTGGAAAACCTTGATCACGCGACCAAGAGGATTGCTTAATGATGGACGCTTCAAATCACGCGCTTGCTTCTTAACCTTTGCTTCCACACCCATTAGAATCAGGATACGAACCACGGCGATCAGTAGACCGATTAAACCTAAGCCCATAATCACGTAACCTACTACACCACCCTCTTGTGCTTTTTCGGTAATGGTCGGCTCTTGAACATAGGCGCTCGAAAGCACGCCTTTACTCGGGTCAAGCATGAACGGCGTCACGCCGCTAGAGAGTGATTGTAGGTTCTGAGATAAACCGGTGAAGGCTGAACGAGCACCACCCATTTGCCTATCTAGTGCGGTATAGCCTGTTGTATCATTGTAAGTAAGAATATCGTTACCACTAACGGCGCTGAAAACACCCACACGAGTAACTTGGCGATCTTGCGGCTCATATATAGGATAGGTTTTGCCTTCATCGTCTGTCTCCTCACCAACTTTGAATCTTACCGGCGCCGTATAAGAGACTATTTTACCTTGCTCGGTCATCTCATTTTGAAGCTGAAACCAGAGATCTTCTATTTCATCGATCGAGACTAGCTCAGTAAGGCTAGACATCTTTTCCACCATCTGACGTAAATTCTCCGAGCGATCAGGATATTGCGCGCTAATGTAAGAACTTTTGTATGCTTCTTGAGCCTCTGATGCAGATAACTGAATAACACCAAATAGTTGCTTTAGGTCACCTAGCTCCTTGGCCAATTCGTCGGTAAGAACGTTAATTTTAACGTCATTTTCCTCAAACTTACGTTCTAGCTCTTTACCGATACGCTCTTGACGAGTGCGCTCGTTGGTCATCGAGTTTAAACGACCTTGCTGCTTACTCCTTTCAGCTTTAAAAGAATTTTCTCGAGCGGCATTGACACTACGTTCTTTGCTAGCAGCTCTGGTTGTGGTGTTATAAACCTTTTCAATATCTAGGCTCTGAGCTTGAACATTTATGGCCCCAAGCGAAATTGTTATTGCAGATAGGCTTAACACAGCCGCTTTTGTTAGTTTTTGCATAACAGATTCAATGCCCACATTTTTTTTAAAAACGGTAGTCATGTTAGATAGCCTCCGGAGCCGCAACAGGTAGAGTCATAAGGTCGTTGACCTCCTTGCCTCGAGTAATGCGAATCGCCTTAGTGATACCAGCGTTGTGCGACGGGTCTAATGTTTGCCATTGCCCTGCCGCTTTATCCCAATAACCTGATTGCTTTCCATCGGTCGTTTGAAAGTACAAACCAGCGCGTCCAATTTGTAGAATATTAACGGTTTTTGCTACTCCGTCTAACTGTAACTCTTCTACAAAGGCATCAATGCTTTGCCCATAGGCATTCTCAATCGAATAAGCATCTAAAACCTGACGAAACCGTTCTGCTGCTGAAATATTTGCGTTGGTCAGATAACCTTTAATTCGAGCTAACCGAGCATTTCGCTCATCTAACTTGAAGGGAATATCGGCGGCAATGAATTTTTCAAGGCCGTCGACCATGCTAAGCATTAGGGGCACAATCTGTCTTTCGATTAAAGAAGCATCTTCGATGGATCTTGCTAACTTGGTCATCGCCACCTCTTGAGCAGCGAGAGTTCGACGAAGACGATCGTTAAACTTCTTCAATACCTCGACATTCTTACGCTGCTGGTGATATTGCGAAACGATTTTTTCAGTTCGCTCAGATGTATCGTCGATCCGCTTCTGCGAAGCAGCACCGTCTTTCAACCTTTTACTATTGCTACTAACGATATCGTCTGTTCTATCGGCATACGCTGAAGTCGGAGCCAAGGCGATTAACGCAATGCCCAACAAGCTCTGTCTAACCACTGATTTTAGTACTGCTGTACCCATGCTTAACCTCTTAAGGTGACCAAGTCTGAAATCGACTTGGTAAATTTGTTCTGTTATTCAGAGACTTAAAAGTCTCTGAATAAATACTAATTTTGTTGTTAGCCTAACTAATTACAGGCTCTACGGTAGTGTCAATCTCTTGAATTGGAGCATTTAGTTCTTGTAGTCTACGCACTTCAGCTTTTACATACTGAATCCAATTAGCCGCTGTTTTAGAAACTTTTTCGTACTTCTGTGCTTTGACAAAAGTCGCTTCTGCAGCCTTGAAATTGTTCTGCTCAAATTGAGTTAAACCTTTGCTAATCAATGTCTGACCGGTGTTACTCAGCTTCCCCTTGTTGATCGCGCTGGTCAGTGCATTCTCAGCTTCACGCCATCTATTTAATGCGATGAATGATTGCCCTAGCTGGTTGTACAACTTGCCATCACCGGAAAGGCTCGCTGCTTTAGCTAGAGGCTCTAATGCGGCGTCATACTCGCGAGCCGCATACAATGCCTGAGAGTACAAACGGTAGTTTGCTAGATTTTTCTTCAAAACGCCTGAACCAATACCCTTTTTCATGATCTCTGAAGCGTGGAATGGGTTTTCCTGACTCATTTCCAATGAAGCTAAGGTCACCAACTCAGATTCAGTTGTTAACAATCCTTGGTCATACATCGCTTGGTACATAGCCGTCATGCGAGGCTGATCATCGAGCTCGTTAAAGATTCCCGCCATCGTTAGTAGGTAGGTCTTCTTGGGATAGTGTTGAACCAGTTGCTTTACCACCGGCAACATTTTCTTAAAGTCATTTTTTTGACGGTAGATGCTGCTCAAAAGATTTAACCAGCCTTCTTTCGGCACACTACCCAACTCAATGTACTTTGCGATACCATTCTGGACGTTTGGCAACGCTTTGTCATACTCCTTGAGCATGTAATGAGCTTGACCGATCAGCATATAAGCATCGGCCGTCGGGCTTTCTTGGGTTTTGGCCCATGTTTGTGCGTAACTCAACGCCTCACGATATTTCTCTTGAGAGAATAATACCTGGGCTATTACGTACAGCATCTGGTCATAGAAACTTTCAGGCAGCCCATCACGTGTCGCAGTCACTTTTTTAAATTCACGTAAGGCACAATCTAGCCGATCACTAGAAAAACAGATATTGCCACGATAATTGGCGATATAAGCCTTTTCGATATTATTTAAATCCTCTTCACTCGACAACTTAGCCAACAGCCGCTCAACTTCGGCGTTGTTCTCAATCTCGAAAGCTTCGTTAATCTTTTCAAAAGTCTTAATATGCTTTTGGCGGATAGACTGAACTTTTACCGTCTTCGGCTTTTCTTGCCTTGAAGTTTGCGCCTGTGCTTGTTGCGCGTCTACTACTGTTACTTCAATAGCAGTTATAAACGGCAACATAACCAATAAGCTTAAACTTACGCGGATAAATGGTTTTAACTGATTTTTAATTGATTTCAATTTGATCATTTTTTTCACCTTTAAGTAGCTTCTATTAAGAACGTCGTAAGAAACATCGTTTAATCTAATATCAGCTACTATTTATTTGAAATTATTTGCTAGTTTTGCCGGAGGTACTATCTATTTAATATCTTAACTATTTAATAGGCGCTACCTAACAATCTTGGCCTTCAACCTCAAATGATATAAGAATCGATACGCCTTCAACGTCCACCGCCTTACCACCTACTTGGCGAGGCTTATACTTATACTTCTCCGCCGCTTTTACCGCATTGCGCTCAAACATACTTGATGAGCTTCTTACTACAACCGCGTCTCTTACTGTTCCAGCCGACGTTACGGTATAAGACAATTCAACCCAACCACATATTCCTCGCTCTAACGCTCGTCGAGGAAAGATAGGCGGTGCACGGAAAATCGGAAGAAACTCACCATCGTTAGAATTAAAGCCTTTCAGATCTCGATTGATACCGACCTTCACCGCTCCAAGTCCAAGCTCAGAATTAATATCTACGCGATCAGGGACTATCTTTGTATCAGGCACCTCTGGCTGCTCTTGCACTTCATCAGGGCGAGCCGGTTTTGGCGTAATAGTTTGAACATCTTCGTTCTTAGCAACGTAAGTAAACTTAGGCAATTTAAAGCCTTCGGCCTTGTCCAGCTCTGGATCTTTCATTTTGATCAGAGCGTACATGGCAGCGATAAGAGTCAACGTTACCAATATAGACAGTAGGAATGAAATAGGTTTTGCCATGGTAATTACTCCGACTTAGTCGCGATAGTTGGAATCGAGATGCCCGCATCTTTGAGAGCATCGACTACTTTCAACACCGTTTCGGCGTTTGACTCGATATCGGCTTGTACGATCACTTCGCCATCTGGATTTTCAGCACGTAGACGAGTAATGTTAGCTTTAATGGCGCGCGGATCAATAACCCTACGGTCTAACCAAATTTCATTATTTTCGTCGATCGCCAACAACACCGTCGCTTTAGGATGCTTTTCAGCATTTTCGGCATCAGGCTTGTTTACTTTTGCACCACTTTCTTTAATAAAGCTAGCGGTCACGATAAAGAAAATAAGCATAATGAACACAACGTCCAACATCGGCGTGATGTCAATCTTGGCGTCATCTTCTTGCTTGCTTCTTAATCTTCTCATTTACTATCTCCCAATTCTCGCAATCGGCCATTTAACTGGATTTTTACAATGAATGTCGTTTCAGTGGCTTAGATCGACTTAATGATCAAGCGTTAATTGTTCGTTCAATAACTCGCGTTCTTGCTCAGTTTTACGCTGCAACCAAAAGCTCAAGAAGAGCCCCGACAGCGCGGCAACCATTCCCGCCATAGTTGGGACCGTCGCACGAGATACACCGCCAGCCATTGCACGAGCATTACTGGTACCGTTAATTGCCATTACTTGGAAAACCTCGATCATGCCGGTAACAGTTCCTAGTAGGCCGAATAATGGTGCTAACGCTACACAAGCTTGAATCATCGAAAGGTTTTCTTTTAGCTTGCTACCGACAGTAGAAACTAATTGCTCACGCACTTGATGTGCCGCCCAAGAGTTTCTCTCCGAACGCGCTTCCCACTGATCGACTGCAGCCTTAACGGCGCGCTGATGTGGTCCGCGAATATAGAAAATACGCTCGATTATCATGTACCACATGATTATTAGGAGCAACGCGATCAAATAAAGAACCGGGCCGCCCAATTCCATAAAATCTCGAATGTACTCGTAGGCGAGTAAAATAAAATCTGGCATCTGATGAAACCTCTATTGCTGGTTAACTTATAACGTTAACAAGTTTCTTATTTGCCTGACTCACAAGCATTGCTACGACTTATTATGAGGTCGTAGCTGCTTGCGAGTTAAGCCTGAGATCAAAGTTAATTATTACTTTATAGGGTAATAATTAGCCTTCGATCTGGCGTGCAACCATACCGGCTGACTGCTCTTCCAAAATCTCTTCAACTCGCTTAGCTTTTGACGCAGCAGCGGTGTGAAGCAATACGATCGGAATAGCCACAACCAGTCCACAAACGGTAGTTACAAGCGCTTGCGAAATACCACCGGCCATAAGCTTTGGATCGCCAGCACCGAACAATGTGATCGATTGGAACGTTGTAATCATACCGAGAACGGTACCAAGCAGGCCTGCCAACGGTGCGACTACTGAGACAATTTTCAAAAACATTAACCATGAGGTCAATTTTGGCGTTTCTTTCATTATCGCTTCAGATAAACGTAGCTCCATCGCTTCAGTATCTTTGCTCGGACTATCTTGTACTGCTTTCAATACTCGACCTAGCGGGTTTTTAGTCGATGGTGAACCAGGGTTTTTAGCTTGCTTGTTAACCGCAGCCGACACACCAAATAAGGTAATAATCTTAAGCAGGGCAATTACACCGGCAATTGCGCCAACACTTAGAATAATATAACCAACTAGCCCACCTTGATGAATGCGATCCATAGTGCTTGGAGCCTCGACAGCAGCACCGAGAAGTGTGCCTTGAGTCGGGTCTAGTGCAAATACAGCGCCGTCGCCTGATGCGTTAAACAAATTACCAGCTTGGCTTAGGTAACGACCATCGGGTTGACGTGGCAATTCAGCAACACCACCCTTACCGTAGGTTAAGAAGGAACCATCACCGATCAAATTAAAATTGCCGACACGAACCACAGTTTGGCTTTCTTTTGCGCCAGCAGCAGTTGCCACATTAGCCGTAAATTTGGTGATTTTACCTTGCTGTGCCATCTCGTTAAAGACAGCTTTCCAGACAGATTCAACTTCGTCTGCAGTAATCAATTCATTCGACTGATTGGATACTTTCTTGGTAATTTCAGCGAAATTAGCGCCACGCCCAGGAAACTCAGCAGAGATCAAAGATGTTTCAAATGTCGCTTCAGCTTCACCAACGATTTGCTGGATAGCACCGAATAGATCTTTTAGATCACCAAGTGAGCTTTGACGAGTAGTACGTAGCGTAGCTAACTCGGCATCTCTCGTAGCATATTCAACTTCTAAAACATCACTGCGCGCGTCTAAGGCGGCACGATCGGCCCTTAACCTAGCTACAATACCAGCCTTGTCTGCGTCAGCAGAACTAAAGCTCCGCTCTAAATCAATGGCTTCTTTACTCTTCTGTAAAGTACCGTTTTTAACTTGACTCAATAACTGATCAACAGTTTGAGCTTGCACTGGGGCAATTATAAGGGTTGCTGCTAGAGCAACGGCAGTAAGAATACGATTCATGTTACACGCCCTCCGGAGCATTTAGTGGCAAACTTAGCAATTCAGGTGCAGTTGTTTTTGCAGCCACTTTAATCGCTTTGCGTATATTTCGGTTAGTATCTGCAGGAAGGATTTTCCAGTTGTTGTTTGCGGTATCCCACATGGCTGATACTTTTAGATCTTTGGTTTGAAAATACAAAGCAATTCGACCCATTCGCAGCATGTCAACTTCGATATCTTCGCCGTTTACATTTTGTACCGCCTTATAGGCTTCATAGTTATTGCCATACTCCATCTCTACCGTATAGATATCCATGATGCTGCGGAATCGGCTTGACGTTGAGGCGGCCGGATTAGTCATCAAATCTTTCAATTTGAACACACTAGCCATACGATCTTCTTTGTGAAATGGAAGGTCGGCTTTGATAAATTGCTCTAAAGCGCTCAACATTTGGCCCAACAAAGGCGCAACTTGTGGCTCAAGATCTTTCGCTTTATCAATTGACACAAGGATTTCTCTCTTAGCAACAGCTTGCGCTTGAAGCTGATCTTCGAGCTGATCGTTATAGACCTTTAACCCTTCTACCAATTTAAGCTCGCGAGCGAACTCTTGGTCGACTGTCTGCGCCAGTACAGCGGTCACAGCGGTCGCACTGATAGCAACAACTGCTAACGTTTGACCAATCCAATTCAACACAGATTTTTTCATTTTAGATTTAACCTCTTGTAATGAAATCTATTTAGCTAGATTCAATAATCACCAACTTATTCAGTAGACGCCCTATTCCCAATTAGAAAACAGGCCAACCCCAAATTAAGTTGATTCGTTTAAATTCTTCTCAGCTCAAAGCCAATTGGCGTTGAAAACTGAGACGGAAAGTCATCGCTATCAACACTAACGGATATACAGATGAGAAGAATTGAAATTCAGTTATTCAACTATATTAATCTTGCTTATCAACATTGATACGCAAGGAAATTTTTATAACAAAACGTCAGAATGAAAACGATATACCACAACAAGCAAACAAAGCGAACTTTAAAAAAGTCGACACTGCTAAACTTACTACCCCGTTGGCAACTAATTTTTAGACAACTATCTCTAAATTAGATCAACAAAGATCATTGGGCGGTAATATGAACGCCGTTGGTAAATAACTAGGCTGAATTGAGATATG
This sequence comes from Gammaproteobacteria bacterium, assembly GCA_017854775.1. Taxonomy (GTDB): domain Bacteria; phylum Pseudomonadota; class Gammaproteobacteria; order Arenicellales; family Arenicellaceae; genus Arenicella. The sequence continues at coordinate 8,155 of JAFMHC010000114.1, forward strand.
GTTAGCTCTGCCATCACTGCTTTTTACTACTCGTGTTCACGCTCTCGCACAACCAGGTAAACATCTTCTCCTAAGGCTAACCCGTATTTGAATCGGTAAAACTTAAATCCATTTGAAAACCAATACTGCTTTAGACGGTTCCCAATAACTCTAGCCTAATGCTCGAGGTTTATAAATCAGCTTTAACAATCCCACATAGGCTTGTTTATTATTTTCTCAGCTCTGTCTACTGCAGAACTTACGAGTCTAATTCTATAACGGATTCGCACTGTAAGCCAAGCCTTTAATTTCAAGACCGACCAAATCTAACAGAAACTTGGTCGTACGACTTAAGTTGGGCGAAACAATTACAAACTTAAGTCTGGAGTCTAACAGCCAATAACTTAGTCGTCACTAATCTATTAAAAAAAAATCGCTCTCACTCCTTACATTTGCTTAATATTAGAACCTTTTCGCATTAAGCAAACAAACTGTCCTGCAACGACTGTATAGCGCTATCCTCGTTCAAGCAAAATTGATTCGAAAGCACTTAAGCCGGCATGCAATCTTTGCATGCTTTTTTCGCGACCCAATAACGCCAAGGTTGAATCGATAGATGGCGACATCGTACTGCCCGTGACCGCAATACGAACCGGCTGAGCAACTTTAGCAAATCCAACTTGGTGCTCATCAACCACCGCTTGAACTGACGTTTGCACGCCGTCAGCAGTCCAATCTTGTAGCGCGTCAAGCTTAGCAATCAACGCATTAAGTAATTCAGGTGAGGCTGGCTTAACCCATTTTTTTAACGCGGCTTGATCGTAGCCCTCAATATCATTAAAGAAAAAGCGCGTCTGCTCAACCACATCAATCAGAGTTTTGCAGCGCTCTTGAATTAACCCAACTACAGACTCTGCATACTCACCCGATGGCTGCGGGAGATCAGAAGCGGCAAAATGCCATGCGCTTCTGGCCAAGAGCTCGCTGGGCGTTAACAGCTTAATTTTCTCTTGATTGACCCATAACAACTTCTCAGGATTAAAGGTTGATGGCGAGCGACTAACATCTTCAATATTAAACAACTCGAGCAATTGATCCATGCTAAACAGCTCTTGATCACCATGCGACCAGCCTAATCGAACCAGATAGTTCAGCAGCGCTTCTGGCAAAAAACCATCATCACGGTACTGCATAACCCCAACCGCGCCATGGCGCTTTGACATGCGCGCGCCATCTTCCCCCAATATCATTGGCACATGGCCGTACAGGGGCAACGTAGCTCCGAGCGCGTTTAAAATATTAATCTGCCTAGGGGTATTGTTGATATGGTCGTCACCACGGATTACGTGTGTAATTCCCATATCCATATCGTCGACCACCACTGTCAGATTATAAGTGGGAACGCCGTCCGGCCTCGCAAGCACCAAATCATCTATTTCGTGGTTAGAAATCAAGATATTGCCTTTGACTAAATCAGCAATCAGCACATCGCCGTCGAGCGGGTTCTTAAACCGCACAACAGTGTTGTCTGCTGCGGCTAAACCAAGTTCGCGACATCGCCCATCGTACTTAGGTTTTTGCCCGCCGGCCTTTTGAGCTTCACGCATCTCATCCAAACGCTGTTTCGAACACTGACAATGATAAGCCTTGCCGTCACTCAATAAGCTCTCAATCACCTGCGCATATCGATCGAAGCGTTGAGTTTGGTAATACGGACCTTCGTCATAATCGAGCCCGAGCCATTGCATGCCATCTAAAATAGCCTGCACCGACTCTTGCGTTGAGCGCTCTAGATCAGTGTCTTCGATACGCAGGATAAATTTGCCGTTGTTTTGACGTGCATGCAGCCAAGAATAAAGCGCGGTGCGAGCACCGCCAATATGGAGATAGCCAGTCGGCGATGGGGGAAAACGAGTAATGGTCATTTATTTAATTGTGTCTGCGAATTTGTATGTCGCGAAGTGTAGTATGAGACCTCGGCACAACTCCAGTGCAAAAGTGAAATGTTTGATATTTTCAAGATTGAAGTAAAAACTGATTGCAATAGCTCGCAATTGCTCGATGTATTTAAAAAAATATTGGAAATATAAAGCACTTTATCTTGTGCTAGAGTTATGCTGAGATCTGAATATAGTTCAACTAATGATTAACACCTGATTTAAGCTCATGCCACGCCTTTTTGTAGATAATTTAACCGTAATCGACTGCTCCATTCTTGACCCAAAGCGAGGACTTATTGGTGCAAGCTGGTCGGTTGACATTGAACTTGGTGGAGAGCTCGATAAGCAGAGCATGGTTTTCGACTTCTCTAAAGTGAAGAAGACAATCAAGCAGTGGATTGATCACGAAGTCGATCACAAACTACTGGTGCCGACCGACTACGAAGGTTCGACGCTTTCACAAGACGGTGAGAATACCGATATCACCTTCATACCGAAAACCAATGAGCAGATAGAGCATTCATCGCCTACGAGTTCACTGTGTCGCATTCATACTAAGCGCATCTCACGTAAAGGTGTCCGCGAATACATAATCAAAGGCCTAGCAAAAGTATTGCCTGACAACGTCAACGACATCAAGGTTACACTAAATATAGAAGCCAGCATTGGACGCTACTATAGCTATAGCCACGGCCTCAAGAAGCACGACGGCAACTGCCAACGCATTGCCCACGGCCATCGCTCAAAAATAGAAATTTGGAAAAACAAGCGTAGAAATCGCAAGCTCGAAAGTCAACTTGCCGCGCGCTGGCAAGACATTTATTTAGGCACCAGTGAAGATGTCAGCGAATTCGCCCATGGCCAAGTACGTTTTGACTATCAAACTGACCAAGGAGTTTTTAGCTTAACGCTACCCGAAGAAAGGGTCTATCTAATGGATAGCGACACCACCGTTGAATGCATTGCCGAACATCTACTGTCGGTGCTTGAGCAGGAAATGCCAAACTCAAGCTTCAAAGTGCGCGCCTACGAGGGCATTAGCAAAGGCGCAATCGCCGAGTCTAGCTAAACGCTCGGGCGAGCAATTCTGACTAAAGCGGGAACTAGATTTCTCGAGTTTTTCGAAACTCAACCTCTGGCCAACGCTCGATAGTTAGTTGTAAATTAACCATATTGGGAGCTACATATGTGAGGCATTTAGCACCATCTATGGCAATATTTGATTCGTTTTTGCGACGAAACTCGGCTTCAGTTTTATCGTCCGGAAAATGCAACCAACGCGCCGTAGCCACTTGCACGGCGTCAAAGGAACAGTCGACGTTGTACTCAGCTTTCAATCGATACGCCACTACGTCAAACTGCAATACGCCCACCGCACCAAGAATCATGTCATTGTTTATCAACGGCCGGAAAACCTGCGTCGCGCCCTCCTCCGACAGCTGGATCAACCCTTTTTGTAGCGCTTTGGCACGTAGCGGGTCTTGTAGACGAACACGCCTAAACAGCTCAGGAGCAAAGTTCGGTATGCCGGTAAATTTAAGCTCTTCACCTTCGGTAAACGTATCACCAATTTGAATCGTGCCGTGGTTATGTACGCCGAGAATGTCGCCAGCGTACGCCTCTTCAATCACGTCTCGCTTGGATGCCATGAACGAACTGGCATTATTGATCGCCACGTCTCTATTTATGCGCACGTGCTTGAGTTTTTTACCCTTAGAGAATTTGCCAGAAGTGATGCGCATAAAGGCAATTCGATCGTGGTGCGACGGATCCATATTGGCTTGAATTTTAAATACAAACCCAGTGAACTTTTCTTCGTTAGATTTAACTTCACGGGTCTCAGCCACCCGACCTTGGGGTGCCGGTGCATGTTCGGCAAAGCTCGACATCAACTCCTCAACACCTAAGTTCGAAATAGCCGAACCAAAGAAGACCGGCGTTAGCTCACCGCTCTCATAAAACTCTTTATCAAACTCATTACTAGCGCCTTGGACCAGCTCTAGCTCTTCACGCAGCTCTTGTGCGGTCGAGCCAAGAACCTCATCCAGCTCAGGATTATCGAGGCCATCTATATATTGATCTTGATCTTTATTATTGCCAGGCCGGCCAGCAAATAAATGAATAGTGTCATCGTAGAGACGATATATGCCACGAAACTGTTTGCCGATTCCGATTGGCCATGTCATCGGCGCACATAAGATATCAAGCACCGACTCAATTTCATCCATCACCTCAATAGGATCACGACCTTCGCGATCCATCTTATTTACAAAGGTCATAATTGGCGTGGTACGCAGACGGCAAACATCCATCAGCTTAATAGTACGTTCTTCTACGCCTTTGGCAATATCGATTACCATTAACGCCGAATCAACCGCGGTCAAAGTCCGGTATGTGTCTTCGGAGAAATCTGCATGCCCCGGGGTATCAAGTAAATTGATGATCTTGTCGTGGTACTCAAATTGCATTACCGATGAGGTTACTGAAATACCACGCTGCTTCTCCAACTCCATCCAGTCTGAGGTCGCATGGCGGCCGCTTTTACGACCTTTAACATTTCCCGCCATCTGTATCGCCCCGCCAGACAAGAGCAGACGCTCAGTCAGAGTGGTTTTACCAGCATCAGGGTGCGAGATAATAGCAAAGGTGCGTCGCTTAGCGACTTCAGCAGGCAAACTCATGATAGATAAACTTTGAGGTAATGAGGGTTCAGCGTAACTCAGGGACGCAATAAAAAGCGGTTCGTCGAGTTATGCTGAGGTCTCGTAAAAAAAACGGCGATAAGCCAAAGCGCGGATTATAACTAAAGCCCTAGGTCTATGCGCTATGCTTTGAGTAAATACTCCGAGGGAATCTAGGACTATCGCCTAAGGAGCCTCTGATCAAGTCTAAATGATCACTGGCCTTCAAGCGGATTCGCAATCAAGGCATTGTTTTGTAGGCATGACGGGTCACGTCAAAAGACAATAACGCCGAGTGTGGATCCGCTTGAAAGCCCCGTAGGGTAAGGCTTTAAGCGCACATCTACGTTGTT
>JAFMHC010000359.1 GCA_017854775.1 Gammaproteobacteria bacterium
AACAAATTACTATAAACAAAGCACTGTGAACAACGCACTATGAGCAACGTTATGCTCGAATATCAGCAACGCATTCAAGCCTTTTTGAATGCTAGCCTCAATAATCTCGATGTGCCCGAACGCCTACGAGCTGCGATGCGTTATTCGACGCTATCGGGTGGCAAGCGCTTCAGAGCACTATTAGTTTACGCCTCTGGCTTGGCCGTGAACGCGCCATTGAATCGCTTAGATTCGGTTGCCGCCGCATTAGAGTACGTGCATGCCTACTCGCTTATTCATGACGATCTGCCAGCAATGGACGATGACGATCTGCGCCGAGGGCTACCGACAAATCATATCCAGTACGATGAAGCCACCGCCATTTTGGCTGGCGACGCACTGCAAACACTGGCATTTGAGATGATCGCCAGCGCGTCGTCAGGTTTAAGCGATGCGCAAGCTCGCAGCATTTGTCTAAAGCTAGCCGTAGGTTCAGGGCAAACAGGCATGGTTGGTGGTCAAATACTCGATATTCAGGCAACTAATCACCAACTCGACCGTCGCGCTCTTGAAAACGTGCATCGACGCAAAACCGGTGCCTTAATCAACGCTGCGGTGATCTGCGGCGCACTTTGTGGAGACCATACCACTGAGTCACAACTCAGTGGTTTAAGCGATTACGCCGATAACATTGGCTTGGCATTTCAAGTGGTCGACGATATCTTAGATATTGAATCATCAACACAAGAGCTAGGCAAACCAAGCGGCAGCGATGTTGAAAACGGCAAATCAACCTACCCAGCCCTAATTGGCTTACAAAAGTCTAAAAAACTTGCACAAACTCTTTACCAAGAATCCATAGTCAGCATAGCTGCTATAAGCGATAATACCTCCCTACTCGAAGACTTGGCCAAACTTGTGGTCGAGCGCACTAAATAGGCATTTGCAGCGAAGCGTTTAACGCTCGTTGCCAGCCAAACTAATTTACGCAAAGCCAGAGTAATTATACCCAGTGACTGACCAACAGACTAAATATCCGCTGCTAATGACGCTAGATCAACCTAGTGACCTTAGGCAGTGCTCCGAAGACCAGTTACAGCAAGCCTGTGACGAAACTCGTCAATTTCTAATTGACACGGTTTCAAAGATTGGCGGTCATCTGGCCGCCGGTTTAGGCACAGTTGAGCTTACTACCGCGCTACACTACGTATTTAATACGCCCGATGACCGAATTGTTTGGGATATAGGCCATCAAGCTTACCCACACAAGATTTTAACCGGTCGGCGCGACCAGCTGCATACTATTCGCCAGCCGGGAGGCCTATCCGGCTTTCTTAAGCGTACCGAAAGTGAATACGACACCTTTGGCGCGGGTCATTCAAGCACCTCAATCAGTGCCGCCTTAGGCATGGCAGTAGCCGCTGCTCAGCAAAAGCTCGACCGCGATGTTGTCGCGATTATTGGTGACGGTGCAATCACCGCTGGAATGGCGTTTGAAGCACTCAACAATGCTGGCGACATGGATGCCAACATATTAGTCATCCTAAACGACAACGATATGTCGATTTCGCCCAACGTCGGCGCGTTTAAAAACTATCTAACCCGCTTGATGACTGGCCCGGCCGTTAACTCGGTACGTAATGCCACCAAGAAAGCCCTAGACAGCATACCGCCGGTGCGCGACTACGCTCGCCGCTGGGAAGAACATATTAAAGGCATGATATTGCCGAGCACGTTCTTTGAAGAAATGGGTTTCTATTACGCCGGCCCGATCGACGGTCATGATATTGAAACCTTGGTCAGCACACTGCGCAACCTGAAAGAAATTGACGGCCCTCGCTTTTTGCACATAGTGACCAAAAAGGGTAAGGGCTTTGAGCCCGCGGAAGACTCGCCGATTAAATACCATGGGGTATCGCCGTTTAATCCAACTACCGGTGAGATCGGCAAAAAAGCCAAGATTCGAACCTACACCGATGTATTCAGTGATTGGCTATGCGACATGGCGGCACTTGATGACAAGCTGATAGGTATTACGCCCGCGATGCGTGAAGGCTCTGGCCTGGTGCGCTTCTCAGAAGAGTATCCAGAACGTTATTTCGACGTCGCCATTGCCGAGCAACATGCACTTACCTTTGCCGCTGGCATGGCTTGTGATGGGCAAAAGCCGATTGTGGCTATCTATTCAACCTTTTTACAACGTGCATACGATCAGTTAATTCACGATGTCAGCGTCCAAGATCTGGACGTCATGTTAGCCATTGATCGAGCCGGCTTGGTTGGCGCTGATGGGGCAACGCATGCTGGAGTATTCGATTACAGCTACCTGCGCTGCATACCCGGCTGCACAATCTATGCTCCGAGCGACGAAGCAGAATGCCGAGACATGCTCTATAGCGCCTATAAACACGTCGGCCTCACGGCCGTACGCTACCCTCGCGGGGCTGGCACTGGCGCAGTTGAAAAGACGCAAATGACTGAAATAGAATACGCCAAAGGTGTCACCGTTCACAAAGGCGGCAATGTCGCAATTTTGTCGTTCGGCACGCTGTTGCCAGCCGCCGTAGAAGCCGCTAGAAACATTGGCGCAACGGTAGTCAACATGCGTTTCGTTAAGCCACTTGATCAACAACTGATCAGTGATTTAGCCCGTGACCACAACTTATTGGTAACCCTAGAAGAAAATGTCGTTGCTGGCGGCGCTGGCTCAGCCGTCAACGAATATTTATCGGCCGCGGGAATCGCTACGCCGACCTTGAATTTAGGTTTACCAGACCGATATATTGATCATGGTAGCCAAACTGCTTTATTAGCCGAATGCGGCTTAGACGCCGCTGGAATTGAGCAATCAATCATCGGCTCTCCCTTTTACCAACCGGCGGCTAACGCGCAGAACTTGTAATCGGTTTTTATTCGACCATCGTTTAAACCACGCCCCAAGTCTGCATAACTAAACACCTACAGTATTATTCACTATTCCTATGGAAGACGTCCAAGCTAGTCTCGACACGCGCCAAATACCAATTAGCCGCGTCGGAATCAAAGATATTCAACACCCGATCACGGTCATTAGCCGTGATGGCTCTCGCTCGCATAGCATCGCCACATTCTCTATGTCAGTAGGCTTACCG
>JAFMHC010000115.1 GCA_017854775.1 Gammaproteobacteria bacterium
GTACTATTCTGGTTCAACATGGTGAGCTGAAATATGGTGATATCGTTTTAGTTGGTCAAGAGACTGGCCGAATTCGCGCCATGGTCAACGACCAAGGTGAAACGATTAAAGTTGCCGGCCCGTCGATGCCTGTTGAGATCCAAGGCTTAAGTGGTGTTCCTGCCGCTGGTGATGAAGTGCTGGTAGTTGAAGATGAGCGTAAAGCTCGTGAAGCGGCTAGCTTTCGTTCAAGCCGTGATCGTGAAGCGCGATTGGCGCGCCAACAGGCAGCCAAACTTGAGAACATGTTCACACAAATGGGCGAAGGTGAAGTTAAGAACGTTAACGTTCTAATTAAGGGTGACGTACAAGGCTCAATAGAAGCTTTGAGCGAGTCATTAATTAAGCTGTCTACGCCGGACGTAAAAGTAAGTGTGGTTCACAGCATGGTCGGCGCGATTAACGCATCAGACATCAATCTAGCGATGGCGTCGTCAGCGTTCGTAATTGGTTTTAACGTTCGCGCTGATGCGCAAGCGAGAAAACTAGCCGAGCAAGAAGACGTACAAATTCGCTATTACAGCATCATTTATGAAGTAATTGATGACGTTAAAAACGCGATGGAAGGTTTGCTAGACCCAGAGATTCGCGAAGACGTTATGGGCCTTGTTGAAGTGCGCGAAGTATTCCGTGCACCGAAGATTGGCACCATTGCCGGCTGTATGGTTACTGAGGGTGTCGTTAAGCGAAATGCTAATGTGCGAATCTTGCGCGATAGCATCGTGATTTTCGAAGGCCATATTGATTCACTACGTCGCTTTAAAGACGATGTTAGCGAAGTTAAAGTTGGTACTGAGTGCGGTATCGGTGTGACAAATTACAGTGACATTAAAGAAGGTGACCAATTGGAGATTTTCAATAGGTTCGAGGTTAAGGTAAAGCTTTAGAGCGAACCTTAGTCTGATTGTGCTCTTCGCTATCATGTGAAGAGCCTTTCAGCCATTAGCAAAAAAGAGTAAAGAAATGCCAAAAGAGTACGCCAGAAGCGAACGTGTAGCGCAGACAATCACTCGTCAATTGGCGATGATTCTGCGCACGCAAGTTAAAGACCCGCGTGTTTCAAGCTTGACGATTACCGATGTGGAAGTAACTAAAGATCTGCGCCAAGCGAAGGTCTTTGTAACGTCGATGTTTGAAGACACACTTGAAATCAAAGACACCATGGATGCCTTGGAGCGTGCTAATGGTTTTTTACGTAGAGCATTGGCTGCAGTTATCGATATGCGACATTGTCCGAACTTGATCTTTAGCTATGACAATTCAATCTCCGAAGGCGCTAGAATGTCGGCTTTGATTGATAAGGCTTTGAATAATAAGGATTAGCTTGGTGAGTCCATCTGAGTATGGGCTTGGTAATAGTGAAGTAATACAAGTCACCCTCAGAAGAAATACACGGTCATCCTGAGGATGGCTCTGGCTTTCTCCAAACTTACCAATCATGAAAAAGCAAAAGAACAATATCCACGGAGTAATTCTCCTAGATAAGCCTACTGGCTTGAGCTCAAACGGAGCTCTACAAAGGATTAAGCATTGCTTCAATGCTAAGAAAGCCGGCCATACCGGCGCTCTTGATCCACTAGCCACAGGCTTACTGCCAATCTGTCTGGGTCAAGCAACAAAAGTCTCAGAGTATCTTCTTCACTCGCATAAAAAATACACTACGGTTATAAAGTTAGGTGAGGTTACCGATACTTTAGACAGCGAGGGAGAGATCACGGTTACTAAGCCGGTTGCTGTAAACGACTCCCAGTTGCAAGCTGCGCTAGCTCAGTTTCGCGGCGATATCAAACAAGTGCCGCCGATGTACAGTGCCCTAAAAAAGGATGGCCAACCGCTTTATAAGCTTGCCCGCAAGGGTGAAATCATTGAACGGCCTGAGCGAGACATGACTGTTTATAGCCTAGAAGCAACGCTCCAGAGCCCTAATCATGTAGAACTCAAAGTTCATTGCTCGAGCGGTTTTTACATTCGCTCTTTAGCGCACGATCTCGGTCAGGTATTAGGCTGTGGTGCGCATGTTGTTGAACTTAGAAGAACCGATATAAAAGCCATTAACGTTGGCGTTGCGCATTCGTTAGAGGAGGTTTTATCAGCCGATTTAAAAGACGTTCTTTTGCCGCTTGAAGTGCTCATTGAGCATATGCCGAAAATACAAATTACAGATGATCAAGCCTTGAGTATGGTTCAGGGCAAATTGACACCGGCGAACGGTCTGATAACCGATCAATTGACGCGTTTTTATCAGCCAAATGGTTATCTCTATGGGGTAGGTGAGGTCAGTGATACTGGGTTTATCAAGGCGCGGAAGACCTTTGTTGATACCGATAATGAGGGTGTCTAAGGTCTAAATTGCAAGAATACCGCTAAAAGCCTTAAAAATAGCCGGTTTTGATGCAAATAAAGGTGATTTCTAAACTCAAACGGTTAGAATACGCGCCTACCTGAGACAGCAGTCTTATGGTATTAATCGCTTCATTTTCCACCCTTCAGGGAATTGAAGCACAACCAAATTCTGAAGAGGAATAGTATTATGGCATTAACAGCCGCAGACAAAGCTGCCATCGTTGCAGACTATCAACAACAAGAAGGCGATACAGGTTCACCTGAAGTTCAAATCGCATTGCAGACAGCTCGAATTTTAGACTTGTCTCCACACTTCAAAGAGCACACTCATGACCATCACTCGCGCCAAGGTTTGTTGCGTTTGGTAAATCAACGTCGTAAATTACTTGATTATTTGAAGAAAAATAACGTTGAGCGTTACAGAACAGTTATTGCTCGCTTGGGCCTACGTAAGTAGATAAGCAGCTCACTATAACCGTGAACCACGCGACTGATTTAACAACTGGGAACTCACTTATCCTGACTGTTTTTCCGAAGTCTCTGAATCAAGGGTTTACCCTTAATTTTCGAGCCTGCGAAAAACTAGCCTCGAATATACGAGAGCTCGTATCGCCAATCGCGGTTATATGAAATAGCCGACTTAAGCCTTATCCTTGGATAAGGCTTTTGACGTTTTAGGGGTGTCTCCACCCGTGGTCATGTCCCATTGGGAATGGCTTAAACCGGAGAAGGCAAAGTATGAAATGGTTCGTACATTGTTTAAAAGTAGGTTAATTCCGACGGCAATAGGGCCCAAGGGATACTAAATATATAGGTAATACGTATGTCAAAGGTAACAAAAACCTTTCAATTCGGTGAGCGTGAGTTCACTTTAGAAACTGGTGAGATCGCTCGCCAAGCCGATTCGGCTATCATCGCCAGCTGTGGCGATACCACTGTTATGGTTACTGTCGTCAACAAGATGTCAGGTCAACCTAGAGATTTCATGCCACTAACGATTGATGTCGAAGAGCGTACTTACGCCGCCGGCAAAATCCCTGGTGGCTTCTTTCGTCGTGAAGGACGCCCTTCCGAGAAAGCTATTTTAACGTGTCGTTTGATCGATCGCCCACTACGCCCACTGTTTCCAAAAGGTTTCGGTTACGACGTACAAGTGGTTATCACGATTGTGTCTATTGACCCGAACATCGACACCGAGATTGTGTCTCTAGTTGGTGCTTCTGCGGCTCTAGCAACCTCAGGCATTCCGTTTAACGGCCCTGTTGGCGCAGCTCGCGTTGGTTATATCAACGGCGAATATGTACTTAACCCAGACCGAGATCAACTTGTTACTTCTGATCTAGACTTGGTTGTTGCTGGCACCAAAGACGCCGTATTAATGGTTGAGTCTGAAGCAAACATTCTTGCTGAAGACATCATGCTAGGCGCGGTAATGTACGGCCATCGCGAGTCACAGAAAGCAATTGCGGCTATCGAAGAATTGGCGGCTGAAGTAGCCAAGCCAATGAAAGAGTGGAATCCACCGGTAGAAGACACATCGGTAACGGCTAAAGTTGCTGAGATTGCAAAATCTGCTCTAGAAGATGCGTTCTCAACAGCGAGTAAAGTTGATCGTGTCGCGAAGATTTCTGCAGCACACGCAGACGTTAAAGAAGGCTTGTTGAATGACGAATCTTCAGTTGCCGATATTGACGCAGTTAACGCCGCGTTTAAAGGCCTAGAAAAAGAAATCGTTCGTGGTCGCATCATCGCCGGCCAACCTCGCATCGACGGCCGTGATACAACAACCGTTCGTGGCATCGACGTACGCACTGGCGTATGGCCGCGTACCCACGGTTCAGCTATGTTCACACGTGGCGAAACTCAAGCGGTTGTTGCCGCAACATTGGGTACCGAGCGTGACGCACAGCGAATCGACGCATTAGAAGGCGACATCAGTGATCGCTTCATGTTGCACTACAACTTCCCTCCATATTCAGTTGGCGAAACTGGCCGTGTTGGATCACCTAAAAGACGCGAAATCGGCCACGGCCGTTTAGCACGTCGTGGTATTCAAGCGGTTCTACCAACAGCTGAAGAATTTCCATACGTTATCCGCGTTGTCTCTGAGATCACTGAATCAAACGGTTCAAGCTCAATGGCATCAGTATGTGGATCATCTCTAGCGATGATGGACGCAGGTGTGCCGTTGAAAGCCCCTGTTGCCGGTATCGCAATGGGCTTGATCAAAGAAGGTGAGAACTTTGCTGTATTGACTGACATCCTTGGTGACGAAGATCATCTTGGCGACATGGATTTCAAAGTAGCAGGTACTCCAGATGGTATTACTGCATTGCAAATGGACATTAAAATCGACGGTATCACCGAAGAAATTATGACCCAAGCATTGTCGCAAGCGAAAGACGCACGTATTCATATCTTGGCTGAAATGGCTAAAGAACTTGATACTCATCGTGAAGAAATGTCTGACCATGCGCCACGTATTATTTCCTTCAAAATCAACCCTGATAAGATTCGTGACGTTATTGGTAAAGGTGGTGCGGTTATCCGTGCTCTTTGCGAAGAAACAGGCGCGACTATCGACATCGAAGATGACGGCACTATCAATGTAGCGTCAGTAGATGGCGCAGCAGGCGCTGAAGCTCGTCGTCGAATTGAAGAGATCACCTCTGATATCGAAGTAGATTCTGTCTACACCGGTAAAGTTGTTAAGATCATGGAATTCGGTGCGTTTGTAAACGTACTTCCAGGCAAAGACGGTTTGGTACACATCTCACAAATCTCTAACGAGCGTGTTGAGAATGTAGCCGACCATTTGTCAGAAGGCGACGAAGTTACGGTTAAAGTGCTTGAAGTTGATAAGCAAGGCCGCGTACGTCTTTCTATGAAAGCAGTCGATGGCGCATCTTAATTGATGCGCGAGCATAGCTCGCTTTAGCTCAAGGCTGTTGCTTTGAGTTAAACTGTCTTGGAAAAGGCTCGCTTCGGCGAGCCTTTTTTTGCCCGAAACATATAGACTCTATGTGACGACAGGGTAACAATAGCGATATCAATATTACCCCTGAGAATTGGGGTTTACCTATAGAAGAAAATGAACGATATTCCAAACGCAGCGTCCGACATCATCCAGAAAATCATGCTAGCGGCTAAGTCAGCGGTGCCTGAGTCGTTGAGTAACGATGTTAAGGAAAACGTTAAAGCGGCGATTCAAGATGTGATTAGCGATCTTGATGTTGTGACTCGTGAGGAGTTAGATACTCAGAATGCGGTGCTGCAGAAGACTCGAGCTAAGGTTGATCAGATGGAAGTTGTTATTGCTGAGTTGGAGAAGAAGCTAGGGTTGTAGGGTTGTTGACGGGTTTCCGTCTGCCTGAGTTCATGAGTGCCGCCATCGCTGTCATCCTGAGCTTAGCCGAAGGATCTCACTGACGAAATTCGATTTGCGTCAAAAACGTAGATTTTCATACCTATCTAGATTGCCCCTCGCCGGGGCTGGCCTTCATTCTTTTGACGCAAAAGAACAGAAGCAAGAAAACATTCCGCAAATGGTGGCCCGCTTCGCGGGTTCCCAAAATTCACACTAAATCATGCGGCGCTGCGGAACTCGCTGCGCTCAAACAGTCCTCGCGACAACCCCGCATCATTTAGTATGAATATTGGCCACACATTTTTAACGCGGATTTTTGGAACGACTCGCCTTCGGCGTGCGTTTAGTCATTAATTGAGATTAGATATCTCGAACAAAGCATAATCTAGATAACTTAACTCTAATTTATTTCACGCTGGTTCGACTATAATAATATGTCTAACTTAATTTTTTTGAGTTGATATATGTGTTTATATAGGGAGAATTAAATGAGCGATGTTATGGATGGTAGCGCGGGAGGAACAGATAAGGTGATCAACCTTGGAAAAGGAGATGCGAGTAGGCAAATCAGCTTTCAACTAGCTCAAGATTTCTATAGTGAAATCACTGGAAAATCTGAGGAGATCGAAGAGGATTATCGTGATCCTGTCGTTATTACTCGGCATGATATTGAACAATTAAATCATTATGTTCATCAAACGCTTGAGCAGTATCAAGTAGCATCTTGCAGTTACAATATTTCAGTTAAATACATTAAGGATTCTAGTGAGAGGTATAGCTCTATAGAACGATTCTCAATTCATGCGGAGAGGAAAGGGAAAGCGGTAGAAAATGTAACATTAGTTTATCGAGTGCTAATTCTTCTTCCCAAAATTGATCGCCCTCAAGAGTATAAAATTAGCATAGTTTTACGTTCAAGAGAGGCTGAAGTTGAATCTATGCGGGAGGACCTCATTCTCCTTAAGTATGGTTTTCCAATCTTGTTTTTTGAGCGGTCGACCACAGTTTCTTTTAGGATTGAGTTTATAGATATTTCAGTTGCTAGAGCGATAATGGGTTCTTTAGATAGATGGAAAGACGGTTTAGAAAAAAGCGTATTAATAGATTTTTAAAAATTATTCGCTCAAGGTCTTCACTTTTCACATATTTTAGTCAGTATATTTTTGTGATAGCAGGCTTATACTTTTCTATAAAGTATTCAAACGGATACTTTCAATTTGATTCAGCCGATCAATTTCAGCACGCGGCGATATTTATTTTAAGTTTCGGCGCCTTCCTCTTGATCGTTAATCAGATAGGTAGCGTTATAGGTAGGATTGCAGAGAGAAATCTGGATGCTATTTATGAGACTTCTTACATAAACCTATCGAATAGCGATATTACTCTAGTTAAAAATTCGGCCAAGACTAAGCGAAACGCTCTTGCTAAAGCAATAGTTAGCGTCGCTCTAACTTTAGCGATCGGTATTGTGTCCTCTTTGATTTCAAAAAACTTAGTTTAGTTTTTCTCTGCTCTCAATAAAGTTTGACCAGAGTTTGAGCTATATCTAAATAGTCGGTTTAAGTCTTTTATTAATCCGACGCATGCCGAAGGCGAGCCGTTCCAAAAATCCGCGTTAAAAATGAGTGGCCGAGATTGCGGCTAAAATCAGAGGAGTAGTCGCGAGGACTGTTTGAGCGCAGCGAGTTCCGCAGCGCCTCTGGTTTTAGGCGTGATCTCGGGAACCCGCGAAGCGGGCCACCATTTGCGAAATGTTTTCTTGCTTCTGTTCTTTTGCGTCAAAAGAATGAAGGCCCGCCCCGGCGAGGGGCAATCTAGTTAGTATCTAAATTTACGAAATATGGGGAGATCGATATCAAGCAAGGAGAAATAGACTCCCGCCTACGCAAAAATGAAATTGCCCAAATTATCGCTCCTCATCAAGCAACAACATAACACTAGGCAAAACAGAACTACCTTCCCCCCCAACAGTGACCGGCAACCCCGCAGAACAATTATTACCAACATTAATTTCCCCAACAACACTAACCACACACGCCCCCAACCAAAAATCACCTACTACATTCAAGCGCAACGAATCAACAGAATAGAGCGCGCTCTCGTTAGCTAAAAGCTCACTGGTTGGCAATTCGGCAATCCGTACGTCACTCAAAGTAACAGTCGAATCCGCTGAAAGCAGAAATACTAAACTACTGGCTCCCGCTGAGGTAGTGCCAAGATTATCCAGCCGGCTTGAAATCGAGAGCGGCTCGTCTCCACCCAGGTTTTGACTGCTAGTTTGTATGCTGCTGACAGATAAATCTGGGCCAGTTGAGGATGTTGGATTGTTTGGAATAGGGGTACCATTACAGAAATTGCTTCCGTTTTTACTAAGTCGAAAACGACTGCAATCGCTATCATAGTTGCTTCGTCCTGCGTGTACTTGGTAGCCTGATAGCGTGACGCTGTCGAGGGATGCATAGACGCCATTTAGTTTTAGGCTGAAATGCAGGTGTGGTCCGTTAGACATACCCCCGTCACACAATGATTGACTGAGGTTATCTGCATAGTTTGCCAGTTGTGTATTTTTCGCTACGGTCTGACCCGTGTTAATTCGCACGTTATCAAGATGGTAGTACGTTGTAGACCATCCGCCAGAAGCGAGTACCTCAACGAAACAGGATGAGTGCCTAATGGCGCGGCCGGATGAAGCGCTTGAGACCCAAATGTTGGACGTGTTGGCGCCAAACCCTATGCGACTTTGCCTAAAATCCAACGAAGAGAACGGCCCGCTACCATTACCGGTGAAGGTATGTGTGCCCCCCCAAGTTTGCCATGCTTGGCCGATCGGATATGGCAATTGAAACAGGCTCGGCGAGGGCAGCGACTTCATGTTTATCGTTTTTGCTTCTGCTTCTGCTTGCTGAATTGAGGGTGAATCTGGAAACAGGGTAAAGAATGTGTCTGTAAAACTGTTTGTAAAGTTGCGTATAACCCTTTTTTTCTTAAGGTTAGGGTTGGCCGAGGTTTCAGTGCTTTGCTCAAGCAGCGCTGTTAAAGACTTCATTTCTGGGTCAGTCGTGTTTTCGGCCAAATTTTTGTAGTATCTGTCGGCGAGTCGAGTCGAGATGTCTTTGATTCGTGCGGAAAGAGTTTCCTCCTTAGATAAGCTTACAAGCGCGGTGTTTAATTTTTCCGATGAATCAGAATTACTAAGGCTTAGCGACTGATGCTCAATTAGTGAAAGTATGATTTTCGGGCTAATGCTGGTGCGGCCGGCCCAATGTGATATTACTTCAGCATGTTCGACCAGTTCAGGGGCATTGGCTTGCAAGTAAACCTCTATATTAAAGTCCAACATTTCGCTCGGTGTATAAACGAAATTCTGCTGCGATAGCAACTGTGGCGATGCGCTAGCTTCTTTCGCACTGAGTGCGCAGAGGCTTACGATCAAACACAAAATTATCGTAGCTAGGCTAGAGTTTCGATGCGTGGAGGTTTGAACCTCCACATTTAAAAGGTTACTTAAAGACATGGCATAATAATCAAGTGGTTGATTTTTTGATTCCGGTATTTAACATCGCAAAGCCGTTTGAATTAAATTGCTAGACCAAGGTATAGATGAAAGATGCGGCATGCATCTCACGCACGCCGAAGGCGAGTCGTTCCAAAAGATCCGCGTTAAAAATGTGTGGCTGAGTTTAGCCATAATCTTGGGAATCTGCGAAGCAGACCACCATTTGCGAAACGTTTTCTTGCTTCTGTTCTTTTGCCTCAAAAGAATGAAGGCCCGCCCCGGCGAGGGGCAATGTATCAGTGGATGAACGGTTAGTTGTTAAACGTAGTTCTCCATACTCACGAGATACCCTCAAGGGGCACCTAGTCCTTCGGCTGCGCTCAGGAAGTCTAGCACAAATAAACCAACAAATTACTCCGCCAGAACCCCACCACAACTGCTTCCAGCCCCCGCAGTGCAACCAAAACAATGCCGATTAGTGGCAATCGCTGCACCGGCCACGTCATCGATGTTTAAGTCCCATAGATGAAGTTCTTCGCCACCACTCATGGGAATTTCTAGCATTTGATTAAAGTCGCAATCAAATACTCGGCCTTCCCAATCTAAATTGATCAAGCTTTTACACATCAGCTGATCGACTGTATCAGGGTTAAAATTGCTTACTAACAAGTGTTGGTAGTCGTCTAATTCGCCGTCGCGCTTTAAGGCGTGGGCGAAGCGGTTGATTGGAATATTGGTGATTGCTAAGAGGCTCGAAAACACAATGCCGAAGTTGTCACCGAGCATGCGCCGATAATCATCTTCTAAACCCGCTTGAGCCGGTGGTAAGTGAGCGCCAATTGGGTTGTAGACTAGGTCTAAGCTCAGCTTTTCATCTTTACCGTAGCCCAGCTTATTCAGCAATTGTAGTCCGGCGATGCTTTTATCAAACACGCCTTTGCCGCGTTGAGCATCGACGTTATCTTCGGTGTAGCAGGGTAGTGAGCAAACTAGTCTAATTTCTCTGTCTCGGTACCATTGGGCAAGATTTTCTTGGCCTGGCTCATACAGCACCGTGATGTTACATCTTGAGGTGATCTGAATACCCAACTCAATTAAGGCATCGCAGAATTGACGAAAGTGAGGGTTTAGCTCTGGCGCACCACCGGTAAGGTCTGCGCGCTCAATTTTGGCGGCTTTAGCCCACACTAAAATTTTTTCCATCACCTCCCATTGCATGATTTCTGTGCGCTTCGGGCCGGCGTCAACGTGGCAATGATGGCACGCAAGATTGCATAGCTTGCCTAGGTTCATCTGCAATTCGTTTGGCTTGTCATGAACTAGGGTAAGTTCATGACTATTTAGTATTTCATGAAAGTGCGGCCCGCTTGTCGGAATGTTGATGGTGTTCTCAAGCGCTACATCGTTGACCACAAACTGGCCATCTTCGAATCGAATACTTTGCTCTGATGGAATACTAATATCGTTCATAATTTCACAGTGTTGGTAGGTCGTTTATTAAGACCTTAATGGGTCACCATATCATGCAAATAAAACCGAGACTGTTGCGTGATGTCGTTGCAGAGCTGGTGCTTTAAATCCGGGAGCTATTTCTGAATTACCATAAAAACCAATCAATGGTGTACCCGGAAAGGCAGCCTTAAACGCTTCAAGGTCCACGTCGATACCACCGAAGAATTCAGGGCCTCGTGTTACGTTGGCAAACATTAACGCGAACTCGGGTACTTTGCCAAGCCGCTGTTTTGCGCTTTTAAGCTCGTTTTCAATACTTGTCTGAGCCGAAGTAATGTTTCGCCTTGCCCAAAACACATGTCGCCCGGCTTTTACCTCATCAGCGAGTGTTACCGAATTGCTTTGGGTGTCTATATCGAGTACGTGAATTAGTTGGTAGTGGCCTTGTTCGATGGACTCTGGATTGTTGGTTTCTGATACCGCACAAAATAGGTCAAACGGCGACGCAACACTGACATAACTGGAAATATTATCACAAGCACCTTGGAGGTTTACTTGATGCAAGATGTTGTCTTTAGATCGATTAATTTGCATCACTGGCGATAAGCGTTCAACGCCTTCGGCTAATACAATTTCGGGTTCGAGTTCGTTGCTAAAGGCTGTCTGGCAATATTCTTGTTCGACAATTCGACCGCTTTGCCAAATAGAGTAGGGGCCTTGACCATATTCATCGCTAGTGACCGAGCCAAACTGTGGTGAGTCGCAAGAGCTAATGGCTATATCAACCGCGTTGGGGCTTGCCAGTGTGAATACTAATTTTGGTTTAATACCTTGCGGCCGAAGAACACGTAACGGTTGCATGCTTAACTCTTGTGGGAATACCATCGCTACCGCGCCTTCAACGTCGAGCAGCCATTCTTCTTCGGTAAGCAGGCCGACGGCACAACAACCAAATACTAGCGGCGTGCCAGCCGCTTTTGCCGCTTCTTTAATCGCATTCTGGGGGCTGTGCGCGTATTCATTACTCAAGAACAAGAGCACACTGCCGACCGTGCATGGCCGCATTTTAGCCAGCGCATTTTTAACCGCTTCTCGTGCATACTCGTCTTTGGCGATTGCGCCATAACTAGCACCGGTGGCGACGCGTCGTTTAATCATCAATTATTTTATCTTTGTATTCGCATAGGTCGCTAATTATGCATGAACCACAGCGAGGTTTACGTGCAACACAAGTGTAGCGGCCATGTAGAATTAGCCAATGATGTGCGTCTACTAAAAACTCTTTAGGCACAAATTTCATTAAGCCTTTTTCAACCGCAAGTACATTTTTACCCGGTGCAATCTTAGTGCGGTTCGATACTCTAAATATATGCGTATCAACCGCCATTGCTGGGTGGCCGAAGGCCGTGTTAAGCACCACATTAGCGGTTTTACGGCCTACACCCGGAAGCGCCTCTAGGGCTTCTCTGTCTTCGGGTACGACGCTGTCATGCAGTTCAATAAGCATTTTACAGGCGGCAATTACATTCTTGGCTTTGCTGTTGTACAGGCCAATAGTTTTAATGTACTCACTCAGCCCATCAACCCCTAAGGCATAAATCGCTTCGGGGGTGTTGGCTACTGGGAACAGCTTGTCAGTGGCTTTATTGACACCAACATCGGTGGATTGTGCTGACAAGGTTACCGCTACTAAAAGCTCAAAATTGGAGCTGTAGTTGAGTTCGGTTTCTGGCTTTGGGTTTTCGTTACGAAATCGGGTGAATATTTCGAGCCGCTTGTCTTTATTCATAGTCCGTTGATAACCATAGTGTGTTGGCTGAGTCAGTGATTAAGACTTACGTGCCTTTACTCTGGCTAGAGACGCGGCGATATCGAGTTTGATTTGCTCGCTGCCTTTTTCTTTACGTAGCTCTTTGAGCTTCTTCATCGAGCTTTTGTTGGATCGGCGTTTGTCTTCGCGTTCAAGTTTGGCATTGGTTTGGGTTCGCGCTCGCTGAGCGGCTTCTGGCGAGTAGTCGGGCCAGCGCCAGCTCTGCTCTGTTTGCTGAATTTGATCTACCATGTCAATACAATCAACAGGGCAAGGCTCGAGGCAAAGCTCACAGCCAGTACAGTCTCGTTCGATGACGGTGTGCATTAGCTTCGCAGCACCAATGATGGCATCGGTTGGACAAGCTTTTATACACATTACGCAGCCGATGCAGACGCTTTCATCAATAACGGCAACTTGCTTAGGCTTATGAAGACCAAATTTAGGGTCTACCGGCG
>JAFMHC010000116.1 GCA_017854775.1 Gammaproteobacteria bacterium
CATTAAGTAGTGCCAACAAATAAAGAGAGCCGGAAAATATTAGTGTGCCTAGAAACATCAATACACCAAGCGCTTTGAGCGTTGGCTGCGGCTTAGTATTAACGCTGTTAAATAATGCCGCAATCAAAATCAAGGCTATGCCATGATAAAACTGGTAACGATTAGCGAGATCATAGACAGCCTCTCTCTGGTTGGCGACTAATATGTCTTTAAATGCGTGCGCTCCGAAAGCGCCGATTGCGACCGCTAAAAGGCATAGAAGTGCGCCAAAGAATGCCATTGCGCGTAATTGTTTGTCGATCATAATCTGTAATATTGCCTTCTTTAAAATCGCCTATGGATGCCTGCTACAGCTGATCTCGGGTAACAAAAAATTGTGCACAGGCCGTCGAACTATTGAGGCTCGGGGAATCTTTGTGAGAGCCTACATAGGCTGTGTCCAACTGCACCGTGTCCCAACGCGGCAGTGCAAGGTCATGGTTTGGGCTAAGTCGAAACTTATGTATTACCGGTAATGTGGTTTTATCTCGATACACTAAGAAAACGGTAATGCAGCCGTGTTCGTCTGCCGTATCAATAGTTGCCACTTCTACAAAGTAAATGAGATCGGTCATTGAATACGCTCGTTGGTCGGCTGCCCTATTCGCTTGGCTGATCACAATGCTTGGGCGCATATAATCTGCGTCGCCTTTTGTATCTAGTTTGAGCCTTAATACTCGCTGCTCTATAGCAACACCTTGCCCGGCAAGATATTTCGCTTCACTCGCTTGCTCAGGATCGTTAACAAAATCAGGCTCACAGGTCAAAAACTCGGTGACCGACAGCCGAAACTTAGGTTGCAGCCTCGATTTCTCGATTAAGTACTGACGCTGCGCTTGCTCGTAATCAAGTACCGACTGACGATGCTGCCGCTTGGCCAATTTGTTACGTTTACGCGCATGCTTATTGCTCTCCTTGATCAGTGCCGTCGCCTTAGCGATGTCGCTGACGTGCAGTTGGGGGTCTATTAGCTGATTGTTTTTATTATCTTTACTCATGCACTAACCATATAACGATTCTAACCATAGGCATACCGTGATCATTGAGCATACTACTTAATCGAAAAATTATTGGTGAGGCTCAAATCGCAATTACATCAAGATAGCTGACTCAATGCCCTATGGTGCGACCTTCTTGCTAAAATAGTGGAATAAATCTTAGCCGCCGCATCAAAAGACCGTGTCTTGTTTAGTTTTGAATACTTGGTTTTGATTGCTTAGTTTTGAATAATAGTTACTGCTATTCTATCTGCCTAACTGACGACAAGCGAAAACCAAACGTAACGCAGACCGATGACTAATTTCTACCGACTCAGACAAAAAAATCTAATTGTTTTATTTTGCCTAGCTCTTATCAGTCTAAACGGCTCAATAGCAATGGCTCAGGTCGTATCAGATGCACCCGTGGCAGACCCTCAACCATTAATCGAAGTCACTGAAGACACGCCATTAGACTCGCGCATTGAAAATCGATTAGAGAACATTTTTGAAAAAATCGATGGGCTTGAGGGCGTAACTGTGTCGGTTGATGCTGGGGTTGTAAAACTAAACGGCGACGTTACTAATGAGTCTATGGCGCGTAACGCGCTGGATATCGCTATACGCACGTCGGGTGTGGTAACAGTCACCGATGACATTAATCGGACACTTGATGTCAGCGGCAACCTAAAACCATTATTAAATGATTTTCAGGGCGCTCTATCGGCCTTCACTCGCGCGTTACCACTGATTCTACTCGCGCTGGCTATCGTGTTTTTCTTCATTGTCATTGCTGGTTTGTTAGCCCGATGGTCGGCGCTATGGAGGCGCATCGCGCCGAATCCGTTTCTCTCAGAATTACTCTCACAAGCTGTGCGAATCATCATTATTGCAATCGGCGTGGTAATCGCTCTGAACCTTCTTGGAGCGTCAAAATTCATTAGTACAATCCTCGGCGGTGCAGGTGTATTAGGTATTGCAATAGGCTTTGCCGTTCGAGACTCATTAGAGAACTACATCTCAAGTATCATGCTCAGCTTGCGGCAGCCGTTTCGAGCTCAAGATCACGTACAAATAAACGAGCACGAAGGAGTCGTGGTGCGGCTAACCTCTAGAGCCACCATTTTAATGACTCTGGATGGCAATCATCTACGAATTCCAAATTCGATAGTTTTTAAGGGTATTATTCTCAACTACAGTACTAACCCCGAACGCCGCTTTGACTTTACCTTAGGGGTAGATGGCGCCGATGACCCAATCGCGGCCATGCAAGTGGGCCTAACTGAAATAAATAAGCATGACTCGGTTCTTTCTGAACCCGGCGCAGGGGCATCTATCGATAGCGTTGGCGATTCGAGTATCATCATTAAATTCACCGGTTGGGTTGACCAGTCTCAGAGTGATTTTGCCAAAGCTCGAAGCGTTGCCATTGCCGCCGCTAAAAACGCATTAGAGAAGAATGGATTCACGCTGCCTGAACCGATCTATCGCCTACGCTTTGACCAAACAGCGAATCAACTGCCACTAGCGGTTACTGAAATATCATCTTCAGATGATACAAAAGCGAGGGCTGTGGATGAGCAAAAAATAGATGCGAAAGCTAACTATGAAAAAACTAACCATGAAAAAAACAGGCTCGTGAGCACGGTTATAGACGTCTCAGTTGATGATCACCTGCAAGAAAAAATCAATCAAGAACGCGCTAAGGATCCTGAGGGAGACTTACTCGATCAGTCGCAGCCAATAGAATAATCACCTAGATCACGGAGAAAAAATGGGCATAGCTAAGCAAGATAATCTTGTTTGCTTGGCCCTAACTATTTCGCTCTTCGTACTCTTCAACCATTTTACGAGTAACCTCTTCAATCTCTGCACGCAACTCTTTAGCGTTTGTTGGAGCATAGACGGATATACGTGAATAACCTTTAGCGGCCATTAATTTTCGAAACTCAGCTTTATCTTTAGAACTCATGCGCGTCATGATTGTCACCCTCGAATTAATTGAGGCACATCATAACGCCTTTATCCCAACTCGGTGCATGAACTTGATCAAATAGGCTTACTCATCGCTACTCGTTTCTGTCTTATAAACCGTAAAACCTCGACTTTGATAATTCGCTAGTGCCGCTTTATGATCAAGCGAACAGGTATGCAGCCAAACACGTTTAGTTGCTGAGATATTCCAAGCTGATTTAATCGCCTTACTCAAAAAATAACCACCAAGTCGCTTGCCGATAAAATTTTCGGCAAGCCCAAAGTACATTATTTCGGTATTTCCATCTGCATCGGTTTTCAATTCAAAATAACCAGCGATGGAGCCTTTAAAGTAGGCAACCCAGGTTCTCAATTGTGGGTTCTCGACATACGTTATCCATTGATGATCAGACCAAGGAAGTTTATCGGTCCACTCCCAAGGCTGTCCTATTAAGATGTATAAAAACTTATTCAGTCGGAATTCATCTATCTCAGCCTCTACAACCAGCAAGCCATTAGCATCGATTTTCTCGATCAAATTATCTGGCGACTTCATTTCTAAATAGTAGGTTATAATTTCTTGCATAGCTTTGCTTCTTTAGCACGCTTAAGCGTGCACACACGGAATAGGATGATTTCGATCTATAGGCAAGGTTTTCTGCAGACGGAAATCTTCGCGCTCAGGCCCCGCCTCAAACCCTCATCGGCTGTTAGGTTTGCTTACTGAAAGCCTAGCATTAGTTTTTGCTACAGCGCGCTCTTCTAAACGCTTAAAGCGCGCTTGCCTCAATGGCAAGGAACTAGCCAATCGGTTATAGATAGCATTAGTTACCGCCCCTGCATATTGAGTGAAGCTTCCTCTAAACGCTTCTAACGATAACGTAATGCCAACACCTTGATACGAAGCGCAATACCAAAAGCCCGCAGGAATATACAAAGCATCGCCAAAATCTAATTCAGCAACATAACCAGATAACTCTCTAAGTGCCGGATATTTTTCAAGGTTGGGCTGATCTAAATTAATATCTCTAACACTATTTTGGCTATCACCTACTCTGTACATGAATTCCGATTGCTCGGGCGGAATTAGTAAAACAGTGACGCGGTCACCGAAATTGCACCGCACCGTATGCACGATACTTGATGACTGAGTAATTGGCTCGATAACACCAGCGCCGCCAATACTAAGCGAGCTGCTATTTATGTTGAAATCGAAACCAAGTCGTGGATATAAAAAATCGCCTTGCAATTTTGGCACTGATTTAAGCGGCAATTTCGAGACCCTGAAATCACTTTTTCTAGATCCCAATTTTTCTAAATAAGCCTTTAAGCTTGAATGTAAAACAGGTTGATACGGCCTTCCGTGATTTAGGCTTACCGAGCTACTATAGATTGGAACCTGCAGACTCCCAGCCTTAGTGGCTAGGTAGTCTTGCGACCATTTTTTTGAAGCCTGCCAATGCTGGGTGAGATCCCCAAACACTACTGGAGTACCGGTGGCTCGGTAGCGGGCATTAAAATCAGCTACCGGCAGTGAATTTTTTCGATCAACTGCGATACTTTTTATTAACTCGAACACCTACTCAAACCCTACATAAGTTACAAATTCAGAATTATCGGCACGTGTAGAACGTACACTATTGGCTTGAAAATCAGCGTCAGGGTAGCCCATCGCAATGCATATCATAATTGCTTGGTCGTGCGGAATATTAGCGTGCTCGTGAACAACGTCAGATTGCATAATGCCCTGCCCATTGATGACGCAACCTATGCCGCGCTCCCAGGCGGCAAGAACAATACCGTAAGCCAATGAACCTAGTGAAAATTGGCTGATCGCGGCCGGCTCCAATGCCTTGTCATAGGTCAATACTAGGGAAACCGGTGCATCAAATTGGCGAAACCCGCGCAACATCCAATCGGTGCGCTTTTCTTTGTCATGCCGCTCAATACCCATAATATCGAAGAGTTGAACTGCGACATCAATTTGCCGCTGCCGATGTACGCCATCGTATTCTTCCTTGTATGGAAAATCACGTACTTGCGGCCTACCCGCTAGCGTATTCTCAGTGTTGCCTTGCCTAAT
Organism: Gammaproteobacteria bacterium; assembly: GCA_017854775.1. Classification (GTDB taxonomy): domain Bacteria; phylum Pseudomonadota; class Gammaproteobacteria; order Arenicellales; family Arenicellaceae; genus Arenicella. The sequence goes on from JAFMHC010000116.1 coordinate 5,074, forward strand.
TTTATTTAATGGCTCTCCTGCCACCGCATGCACGCGCCATGTTTGCGTATTGTAGGACGACGGCGCCCACTTCGCGGCATCAATGATTTGGTCAACAATTTCTTTGCTGATCGGCTTATCTAAAAACCCACGTGCACTTTTCCGTGATTTAGCAAACTCGGTGAATTTCATATCAATTTTCTGGGGGGGGGGTGATTGGTAAAGAACAACTAGCAAGCGACCTAACGCATTGCAACTGACTGCCTGGCGCGTTACAACTGACTGCCTAGAGCGTTGCAACTAAATAGGCGCTTGATCAGAAACGCAACTGCGCACTTAGCTATAATGGATCTGTCGGATAATGGATATTATAGCTAAGGTAAATGCACAGCACAGTATTGATACTAGATAATTTTATGACAGAGTTTATTTGGCCGGCTTTTTAAACCTGAGAGTCATCCGGTCACTTTCGCCGATAGTCATATATTTTTCTCGATCTTGATCACCCAAGCTTAACGTTGGTAGCAAGCGCCAAACCCCCTCATCGTGATCCTTTAAGTCTTTTGAATTGGCATTGATCTCTGATTTAGCATCCAGCAGAAAACCGGCTTTCTCAGCCGCTTGGATCACCCGCGCCTCAGAAACATATCCTTTCTTCGCCCAAGCAATAACATCACCATCAGCAGGCGCACGATGTTGAACCACACCGAGTACACCACCGGGTTTAAGCACTTTAAAGAAGTCTGAATAAACATCATCAATCATCCCTTCTCTCGTCCAACCGTGACTACTCCTGAAGGTAACAACCATATCCACCGAATTTTGTTGCCAAAGATTTCTCGACTCTGGTGGCGAATAGCTGGCTACTTTAATTTGCCCGTACAGTTCAGGCTGATCCTTGATTCGGCCTAATAATGCTTGATGCTGCCGATATCGATATTTAGGTTGACCCTCTATTTCAACATCGTAACTACCAGCAATATAAACACCAGTATCACGCATCGCAGGCGCAATGACTTCAGTGTACCAACCGCCACCAGGACCAATCTCTAATATGGTCATATTTGGCTGCAAACCAAAGAACGCCATTGTTCCGATTGGATTACGGTATTGATTTCGAGCTTTATTCTTATCGCTACGATGGTCTCCATGGCTAGCAGCCTCTAGTCGAGCAACTAAGTCAGCGTCCATCGCCGACACTAATTGAGCTGAAAGAATTGTAACTGCCGCTAGTACAGGAATAATAAATTTCTTCATCTGGCACCACCAAAAATAGTTGTCTATGAAATAAGGGCCTAGTTTATATCCAATAATCGCAAGCTCCAATCTTTTTCAACAGCAATGAGCTTGTTATGCCAGCGACCCATTCTGTCCGCTTGCTTAAACATTGGTTCTGCGTTTGCCTGAAGCATAAAGCCAAGCAAACGGCCCAAGCTCAGGATAAACAATATTTAATCACACACTACCGATAAACGAAATGAATACCCTTCATGACATTTACATATGTGACATGCGGCGCAAAGTCAACTATCATCTACGTAATATTGGGTTGTAGTCGTCGACCCAAGAATTCAACCAACGCCGGTTACCATACAACCATTAACTTAACGTGATGCAGCCATGCATTGAGTTAACTAGTTTCTCAACAATTTTGAGTTCACTTCTGAATAATTGGCCTCCGCTCTCATGCTGAAACGCTGCATTGCGGCTAATTGTGGCCCGAAACCAATCTAAATATCGACCGCGAGCAAGGTATCATGAAAAAAACTCTAATTCTCATCGCCCTATTGTCAGTTGGCTTTCAAGCTACAGTAAAGGCTCAAGATCAAGATCAGCAAGCGATAATTGCCAACGCAACAACCAAATTTTTTGTGCTTTCTTCGCAAGAAAAATGGTTAGAGGCCAAACCTTTCGTACAACAGGCTTATGAGCTTGGTGTGACCATTTATGCAGACTCAGATCCTAAGTTTGGTCAAATTGCTTATCATTATGGTGCTGTTCAAGTTGCCTTGAGGGAAGCATCCTCGTTACTACCGTTGACCCAAGCAAAAGATAATTTTCAGCAAAACCTGGGCAATGATTCCTTACAGCTTATCCCTGTATTGGGTGATCTAGCCTTAGCACATATACTTTCTGGCAACTTTGAACAAGCCGAGAGCCACCTTGAACGTGCCATCGAACTGGCTTCTGACGAGTATGGCGAGAACTCAACAATGGTAGCCAATTTGAGCAGCCGAGCTGGAAGGGAATTTTCTGAGGCTGGGAACTATACCTTGGCGGAAGAACTTCAAGACCAAGCTTATGAAATTTATCAGGGTGTGCTTGGGTCGACATCACCGACCACCGGTCAAGTGGCCTATCAACTATCAGAGACGTTTAGGCTTAAGCAGAATATATATGGTCAGGTGACCTTCCTTAAAAAGACCGTTGAATCCTTTGATCAACCAACAAAAGCCGAAACCGAGTTCGAGCGTAGTGTTCATACCAAGTTGGTTGAAGCGTATCAGGCACTTGATAAGCCTAAGAGGGCTACAAAACATGTTCTGGCACTTGCCACATCAAGCGAATACAAGGACAAGTTAGAGCCTACCCTTCTGGTTAAAGCAAATGCCACGTATAGCAGTAGGGGCGAAAGAACAGAATTAGAAGGCTTTGTATTATTGAAATTTGATGTCGACTCGAATGGAATGGTGCGAAACATTGATCTACTCGAGCTTGAAGGTGATCGAAAATTAGTCAGATTAGCCATCGATGCGCTGGAGGGTTATCGCTATATTCCAATTGTTCGCAATGACAAAGTCGAGGGTTCAAAGGGCTTAGAGACTAAGATTGTGTTCAAGTGGAGCGCCTAAAACATCGCGGCAAGATAGCCTGCGCCACCGGTTAGGTTTAAGTAACAAGTGACGCGAGGCAGTTTGGCTTTTTAGCGGCGAATAACGTCCATCTCATTGATTAAGTATTGGGCGTTATCGACTTTCTCCATTACCCAAAGCATATAACGACTGTCGACGTGAATCGCTCGCGTCATATCGTTATCAAAATCCCAATCTGAATTGACGCTCTCGATAGTTCCGTCGAATACTAGCCCGACTAATTCGCCCTTGCCATTCAAAGTAGCCGAGCCTGAGTTGCCGCCAGTAATATCAAGATCGGACATGAAGTTGACCGGCACCGACTCGAGCGACTTCAGCTCATAATCCCCGTAGTCAGCCAACTTAATCAGCTCAAGCTGAGACTTTGGCGCATTAAATGGCGCTTCACCGGTATCTTTTTCAACAATACCTTCAAGGCGAGTAAACGCCGTGTAGCGCAAACCGTCTTTGGGTGAGCCGCCCATTACATTGCCATAAGTGACGCGCAAATTTGAATTGGCATCAGGGTATGCAGTAAAACCTTGCGCCTTTTGCCATGCAATAATAGCCTTCATATACTGCGGTTCAAGCAAAGCGTAGCGGCCATCGCGGTCCTTGCTAGCATCCTCTTGCGCTATGTTTTCATCGTATAAGGCAACGGCAAGCTGGATAAATGGGTCTGGATGTTTTTCGAGTTCATCAGTCGTTGCCGTCATTAATGCTATCCGGGTTTCAACTTGGTTTAAAACTGTCTTGGCGTAAAAGTTATCAAGCTTTTCTGACAGTTGACGCTCGCTTGTGTCGCTGTTTATCATCAGGGCCTTATCGAAGGCAACCACTCGTTGAGCTATCGGCTGCGCTAGGTAAGCTTGCAGAAACACCATCCACTCAGCTTTGTCGACCACTGGGTCATAACGCCGTTCAATTGCGTTTAAGCCTTGAGTAAAGAATTCCATATCGCGCTGTTGATATCCTTTCTCACGTTCGGCATCATCCTTTTGGTTTTCTTTAGAGAGACGATACAGGCGTTGTGCAGCAGAAAATAATGCCGGCCTAGTCACTTTATTGTACCAATAGGTTTTGCGATATTGCAGTGCACTCTCTTGCGATAATTTATCAAGATCGGCAATCGCAGGCGCAAAACGGCCACTCTTGTCATTCTCGGCAACCCAATCATTTAAAGCGTCTTCACGTTGCGCGCGGCGTTCAACCAAACCAACACGTTCAGCGCCCTTAATTTGACCACCCAAATTTTTCAGATAGTTATTTAAACCAGCTAAGCGCGACTCATATTTAATACGAGTATCGCTACCTTCGGGTGATGCCTGCTCGATCGCGGCAATCCAGTTTTCCAATAAAGTAATCCACGTTGGGTAGCTCCAATCGAACACATTTTTAACTTCGGCTAAACGCGAATAGCGCGATGTAGAGCCAGGGTAACCAGCTACCATGACGAAATCACCTTCCTGCACACCTACAGCTGACACTTTAAGAAAATGTTCAGGCTTATACGGTACGTTGTCTTTGGAAAACTCTGCCGACCCGCCTTGGGGCGATACATAGGCTCGATAAAATGCAAAATCACCGGTGTGTCTTGGCCATAACCAGTTATCCGCATCGCCACCATAACGACCAATCGCATCAGCCGGTGCATAAACTAAGCGCACGTCTTTAATTTCTAAACGTTTATTCAATTTGTATTGAGCGCCACCAAAGAAAGACGACACCTGACAACGATGTCCTGCATCATTTTCGCACCCGGCTATCAAGGCCTTTCGATTCTTCTCGATCACTTGATAACGAGCTTGGCCTGACATCGATGCCTGCACACCCGCGAGCACTTTGTCGGTTACATCGGCGACCTTCTTAGTCACATAGACACGCGAGCCCGGTGCAGCTGGCAGTTCAGCATTAAGGTCTTCAGCGAGAAAACCATCTTGCAGGTAATTATTTTCTTCACTAGAGTTGAATTGAACCGAACCGCGCGCACAGTGGTGGTTAGTAACTACTAAGCCTTGATCTGAAACGAAAGACGCTGAGCAACCTCCTAAGGAAATGACCGCCCCCATCGGGAAGTCGGTTAAGTCGGCTAACTGGCTGGATTTAAGCTTTAAACCAGTTTTGCTTAAATCTTTACTGATTTGCGGTAACTGGTCGGGCGTGAACATCCCCTCTTTGGCGTTTACAAAAGTAGCCGGTGTTATGCAAAATGCGGCAAATACACCCGCCACTAGCATGGTTGATTTTCTCAATAGCATGAGATCACTCCTATGGTCAGAATAATTTTATTATGTGTTGTAGTGGTAACTACGTGGGCATAGTTTACCTCAACGACACCGACATTTGTCTACAAAGCATTGTGCTGTTTTTACCGAGTGAAGTGGCAATAGCATTACAATGCATCACGCAGCTAAATACCGACTGGTGGAATGTGATAATATTTTTATTATCACATTCCATATCCTTAATGTCGCACGCTCACTTGGCTTTGAGAATGGAGGCAATTCAAACAGATGAGATATCTATATGCCTTTATTGAAATTTGAAGACTTCGTTTTTGATTCCACTAGCCATCGCCTTACGCGCAATGGGGCAACGGTATCGATTCGGCCAAAAGCCCTGAAACTATTCAGCTTACTAATAAACAATAGGCATCGTGTTGTCCCTAAGACCGAAATTATGTCTACGGTGTGGGGCTGCGATTACGCGCGCGATCACCTTTTATTCCAACTCATAGGTGAATTAAGAAAATCGCCGTTGAAGAATGAATATGTACGAACCTTGCCTAACGAGGGCTATCAATGGAATGTTGCCACTAGGGTTATAGATAATAGAATATCATTTCCAAAACTGATTGCTGCCAGTGTAATAACCACCGTAGTTGGCCTTACTGCATTGCTATCAACGACCTTGAGCTCGCCCGACAGTAGTGTTCAAACGGCACACTTGCCAGCCTATAGAGCACTCTCCATGGGCATAGTTGCTTTGGAGAATGGCGACAGAGATGAAGCCATTGAGTGGTTTGAATTCGCGCTTGTAGAAAATCCGGACTCGATTGAATCATCGCTCTTTTTGGCTGAGACGCTCTATCAGCAAAATCGGCCGAACGAGTCTTCAGACCGTGTGCAACATGTATTGCAAAAACCAAGTTTAAGCGCTTACAACAAAGCAACTGCAACTAATATTTTGAGTCGCATCAGTGAGCAACAAGGCCAACTTGATGACGCGCTACGATACGCTCAGAACTCATTGACAACAGGCACAACAGGCCAGTGTTCGGTAGACTTCGTAGAGCAGCGAATTGAGAGGCTGGAGAGTGGCTTGGCAATGTCACCAAACCCGTCAAACGGCAATGACACTAAGGTTAAACACGTCCTTCCTTTATCAGAAAACTATGTCGACCAATGCCTGAAACTTAATAACCGCGACGCCCAGTCATCGTCTTGCCAAGCAATAGAGAATCAAGCCGTCGTCTTAGGGAGCATAGCGACACGGTTAGAAAAAACAGCCTAAGGCCGTGGGAAAATAGCCTAAGCCTTTGAAAATAATAGACTTATAGATTTTTATAGTTTTTTTTACTTTAATTTAAGTACTAAATCAGACGATGCTGCGATCTCAACATAAGGAGACCCGCCGTGAAAAAAACTAATTTTACAGTTTCAATGCCCGTTACGTTACTAAGGCCGATACTAACCCCGATAATAGTCTCGATAGCCGCCTCGCTTGCATTTATACAAAGCAGCTATTCATCAGACAGCTATGCATCAAACATCGAATCAAAAATTCAAAGCGCCTTTGGCGATAAACCAATGGTAGTAAGCGACTACGATGACCAACTCAAAGAAGTGCTAGTCGACTCTAAGGTCTATTTCACCACTCATGATGGGCGCTACCTTTTCGCCGGCCCGATCTTCGACACTGAGCGCCGCACAGATATTATCGCGCTGAGAGAAGACCAACTTCGTCAGGCCTACTTGAATTCGCTACCTGAAGACGTATTCGTAAACTACCCTAGCAGTATCCCCAGTAAACATGAAATAACCGTCTTTACCGATATTGATTGCCCCTACTGTCGCACTTTGCATGGTCACATGGCGAGCTTCAATCAGCGAGGTATTTCGGTAAATTACATTATGTTGCCGCGCACCGGTATTGGCTCCGAATCATACAAAAAAACGCAGGCGGCTCTATGTTCTGCTGATCCAGCGGAATCGATAACTCAAGCAATGCAGAACCAAGCTCCCTCACCTAACAGCTGCGAACCCTTGCAAGTCACTCGACATATGGAAATAGCCACTAAGTTAAAAATAAACTCCACTCCGACTATCGTGTTACCAAATGGCCAGATCAAGCTCGGATTAGTCAACCCAGATCAGTTGATTGCGCTATTAGAGGCTAGCAAGCAAAAAAAGGGGGGGAATTGATGAACACGCTAACGCGATTAACCAACAAGTGGCATAAAACCTTAGTTTTTTGCGCAGCAATACTGCTTACATCACAGGCCTATCCCCAAGCGGTTGCGCAACACTTCATCGAAGGCACTCACTACTCAAACGTGAAGGGCACAAGCCGGGCAGCCAATAGCAACGAAACAATTGAATACTTTTCTTTCAGTTGCCCTGGTTGCTATGTAATGGAAACGCATATACAAACATTAGAACACGCCTTGCCATCACTAAACCTTCGCCGAGTTCATTTGCCGTTTGGCGGTAGAAAAGCGAAAATTTCTCAAAAAGCATTTGTGTTAATGGAGCTGCTCAATGCGAAGCAATATTATCAAGATGTATTCAATTACATACATCTTGATAACGGCGCGTTCAACAACGAACAAGAACTAGTGACTTTCTTTCAAGGCCTAGGCTATAAGAAGCTCGACATAACAAACACTTTGAGTTCATTCTCAGCCAATACTATGCTTCGAAAAATGAATAACGAAGCAATAAGAAACAAGATAGCAAGCGTTCCGACAATTATTGTTAACGGTAAATACCAAGTT
>JAFMHC010000117.1 GCA_017854775.1 Gammaproteobacteria bacterium
CGGAGACAATTTCAAGCAGCGGTGTGCCGGCTCGGTTTAAATCAATACCGGTTTGACCATGAAAATCATGATGAAGCGATTTGCCCGCGTCTTCTTCTAAGTGAGCGCGAGTGATGCCAATCGTTTTGGTGCCTTCGGGTGTCTCGATATCGAGTTCGCCAAAGCCGACAATGGGCAGTTCCATTTGTGAAATTTGATAGCCTTTTGGCAGATCAGGGTAGAAGTAATTTTTGCGTGCAAACACATTGCGTTGGTTTATGTGTGCGCCAATGGCTAAGCCAAATTTTACCGCCAGCCTAGCGGCTTCTAGGTTCATTACTGGCAGTACGCCGGGCAGGGCGATGTCAACCGCGCTCGCTTGTGTATTCGGCTCAGCACCGTAGGCAATTGAACTTCCAGAAAAGATTTTTGATTTTGTTTGTAGCTGCGTGTGAACTTCTAAGCCGATCACAACTTCCCAGCGCTTATCCCAAGTAAACATTATGCCTTACCTCCAATCGCGCTTGGCGCTGTGCGTGTATGCCAGTCGGTTACTTGTTGGAATTTATGCGCAATATTTAGCATCTTGGCTTCTTGTAGATAGGGCGTGATTAGGTGTAAGCCAGCCGGCAAACCACTGGCGGTAAAGCCTGCAGGAATTGATCCAGCGGGCAAGCCGGCGAGGTTGGCTGGGATCGTATAAATATCGTTTAGGTACATAGAAACAGGGTCATCTGTGCGGCTGCCGGCCTCAAACGCAGGGCCTGGTGTGGTCGGCCCCATGATCACGTCGCAGTCTTCGAAGACGGTAGTGAAGTCATTTGAGATCATCCTTCGCAACTTTTGCGCTTGTGAATAATAGGCATCGTAGTAGCCAGACGATAAGGCGTAAGCGCCAATCATGATTCGGCGTTTTACTTCATCGCCGAAGCCTTCGGTGCGAGTTTTGGTGTACATGTCAATTAGATCGCTGTACTCCTCGGCTCGGTGACCATAGCGCACGCCGTCAAAACGAGATAGGTTTGATGAGGCTTCGGCTGGCGCGATTACATAGTAGCTAGGCAACGCTAAATGCGAGTTCGGTAGCGAGACCTCTTTGATAGTGGCGCCAAGCGATTCAAACTGCTTGACTGCGGTTTCGATGATAGTGGCCATTTCGGAGTCTAGGCCATCACCAAAAAATTCTTTCGGCAAGCCGATTCTCAAACCCTCTATAGAGTCGTTCAGTGACCTACTGAAGTCTTCAGCAGGCACATCGAGTGAGGTCGAATCTTTGGCATCAAAGCCTGCCATGGTGTTGAGTAACAGGGCCGCGTCTTCGGCGGTGTGAGTCATCGGTCCTGCTTGATCCAGTGATGACGCAAAAGCAATCATTCCGTAGCGAGAGCAGCGCCCGTAACTAGGCTTGATGCCGGTTAGATTGCAAAATGAGGCAGGTTGTCTGATTGAACCACCGGTGTCGGTGCCGGTCGCCGCGGGGGCTAGTTGCGCTGATACGGCGGCGGCTGAACCACCAGAACTGCCACCCGGAACTAGGGTTTTATCAGCGGTACTCCACGGATTGACCACGTCGCCAAAGTAAGACGTTTCGTTGGACGAGCCCATAGCGAATTCGTCCATGTTTGTTTTACCCATGCTGACGATACCCTGTGCCTGCATGTTTTCGACCACAGTGGCGGTATATGGGGCGATGAAGTTCTCTAGGATTTTCGAGCCGCAAGTGGTTTGCATACCATCAATGCAAAAAATGTCTTTCTGTGCGACTGGCACGCCGAGCAGGGCCGAGCGGTCGCCGCTAGCTCGCTTTTGGTCAGCGGTCTTAGCTTGAATAAGCGCCAGTTCTTGATTAACACTGATAAACGCATTGTGCTCTGATTGCTCGATTCGGGCTAAATAGTCTTGCGTGATCTCTACGCTCGAACGTTTGCCGCTGTCTAGGTCGGCCGCTAACTGTGCCAGGGTTGTGATAGTCAAAACTAAATCCTATGGTGAACTGCGCTTAGCTCGATTGAGCGGTAGCGAGGTCGTTAATTGCTTATTTGAACTACAAGAAGTTGAACTGCAAGAAAAGTTACAGCTGAGCAAGACTCAGTCGAGTACTTTGGGAACCAAATATAATCCACGCTCGGCACTTGGCGCGATGGCCTGAAATTTGTCGCGTTGATTGACTTCAGTGACTTCATCGGCACGTAAACGCATTGTCGCATCAAACGGGTGCGTCATTGGTTCTATGCCGGTGGTATCCACGGCTTCCATTTGCGCAACTAAGTCGAGAATGTTCTCCAGTGCGCCGCGTGTTTTATCGAGCTCTTGCGGGGCGATTTTTATACGAGCAAGTCGCGCTATGGTATGTACGGTTTGGTTATCTAGGGCCATTGTAATATCGCTGTTTTGGGTGAGTATAAGTGCGCTTGGGTTGCTTATGTAAGGTTTGTACTTGCCAGCTATTTAACGTGTGTCTGTTAATGGTTGGCTCTATTTTTTAAAAGTTGACTCTGTTTTTTTAATCAAGTTAGGCCGCTTAAATCCGGTAAAACTGAAAACCTAAGATAAACCACGAAATTACCACAGATAGGCTCGTTGTTGAATAGCACAAACGTTCGATTCGCTGTACAATAATTTGATTGATCCGGATGAGACCTCAGCATAACTCCAGCACATCATAAAATGCCGAAGATTTTCAATATTTTGTAAAAAATATTGTAGTAGTACGCTATTACATTGATTTCTACTTTAATTTTGGAGAGTTTTCTTTTGCACTGGATTTACGCTGAGGTCTTCTAATAATAATTCTTAGCACTCCACATACGAATAAATAAATGTTACGTAGTATTTTAGGCTTGTTTTCCAACGATTTGGCGATTGACCTCGGCACCGCCAATACCCTTATCTATGTTAAAGAAAAAGGTATCATTTTGAATGAGCCGTCGGTTGTGGCGATCCGCTACACTCCTGGCGGCGGCATGAACAACAAAAGCATACTTGCGGTTGGCTCAGAAGCGAAGAGAATGTTGGGCAGAACGCCCGGTTCGATCAAAGCAATCAGACCAATGAAAGATGGTGTAATCGCCGACTTTAACGTGACTGAGATAATGCTTAAGCACTTCATCAAAAAGGTGCAAGAGAATCGCTTTCTTCAGGGCAGCCCAAGAATTATTATTTGTGTTCCATGTGGATCGACTCAAGTAGAACGTCGTGCAATTCGTGAGTCTGCCTACGGTGCTGGCGCTCGCGAGGTGTACCTGATTGAAGAGCCTATGGCTGTCGCGATTGGGGCTAATTTACCGGTCGCCGAGCCGACTGGCTCAATGGTTTTGGATATTGGTGGCGGCACCACTGAAGTCGGCGTTATGTCACTTGGTGGAATGGTCTACAGCACGTCTTTGCGAGTTGCTGGTGATACCTTTGATGAGGCCATTATTAATCATGTACGTCGTAATCATGGTTTGCTGATTGGTGAAGCCAGTGCGGAGCGAGTCAAAAAAGCGATAGCGACGGCTTGGGATAAATCCGAAGAGCGCGAGATGGAAGTTAAGGGGCGCGATATTGCCGAAGGCTTGTCACGCGCGGTGACGCTCAGCAGTAAAGAGATTTATTCGGCCATTAGTGACCCATTGGAATCGATTGTGCAAACTATCAAGCAAGCACTTGAGCAAACACCTCCTGAGCTGAGCGCTGATATTGGCGACAAAGGCATGGTTATCGCTGGTGGTGGCGCGTTATTACGAGATATGGATCGTAGGTTGATGGAAGATACCGGCCTGCCGGTAGTCATTGCTGACGACCCGCTAACCTGTGTTGCTCGCGGCTGCGGTCGAGCGCTTGAAGAGATGGACAACCTAGGTGATGTTTTTGCTCACGAGTAAAGCTCAGGTTTAGGTTCATTGGCTTCACGTCGATTTATGATGATTAATCCTAAATGATAATTTCACACCTCCACAACAGTCAGTAATAGCATGTGCAAGGTTAATTAAGTCGTGGCAAACCCGTTTCGTAAAAATTCTGGTTGGACGCAGTACGTATCCGTATTTATCGTTTCTGTGGCAATGATGCTGATCGACTCGCGAACAACTTGGTTAGACGGCCCTCGCAATATATTGTCTGTGGTGCTATCCCCAATTCAAGGCTTGGCTTCCGTGCCTGCGACTATAGGGCGCTACTTTACCTCAACCCTGACGGCTGAACCTGATTTACAGATCGCCTACGATAACCTGCGCAATGAATACTTTAAGCTGAAATCAGAATCACTACTGCTTAGAACGCTGGAGGAAGAAAATCAGGATCTGCGTGCTTTGTTGGCCGCATCAGATCGACTCAAAGAAAAAATCACCTTAGCCGAGTTGATGGACGTAAATCTTGACCGTGATAATCATCGAGTTTCGGTCGGCCGCGGCATACGTGATGGCGTCTACGTGGGGCAGGCTGTTATCGACGACCAAGGCGTAATCGGTCAGGTCACTGAAGTTATGCCTTTGAGCAGTATCATCGTACTTATCACTGACCCAGGCCATGCTTTTCCTGTGCAGGTCGAGCGTAATGGTTTGCGAACAGTTGTTCATGGAACCGGCAGTGTCTCACTATTGAGAGTGCCTTTTCTAAATCAAAACTCCGACATTCTGGTTGGCGACGTATTAATCAGCTCGGGCATGGGTGGGCGTTTCCCCAATGGCTACCCGGTTGCTGTGGTGACCGACGTTAAGGTGATCGAAGACGAAGCATTCATTCGTGTGACGGCTGAACCAATCGCCAAACTAGATCGTTCTAATCATGTGTTGCTGTTATCTCGCCAGGCTCAGACTCAAGGCGAGAAGCGGCTCGAGCAGTTGATTTCGGAGGATGATTAGCATGTCATCAAGAAGCAGACCATCATCGTGGAGTTTATTTTTAGGTGTTTTCATTTCGGTTTTTGTAGCTTTGGTGCTAACGGTAGTGCAGTTACCAGGCTGGCTTTTTTACTATTGGCCTGACTGGATCGCAATTGTCGTTGCCTACTGGGCATTAGTAGCGCCGAAACGCATAGGGCCGTATGTTGGTTTTATCATTGGCACGCTACTTGAGGTTTTGTTTGTGCGTAAGTTTGGGGTGATGGGTTTTGGATTGGCAACGCTAGCGTTCATTGTTAATTCCACCAGTCAGCAGCTGAGAGTATTATCGATCTGGCAGCAAATGATCTCGATGGGTGTGTTTATTGGCTTTTTTAAGCTTTTGACAGGTTGGCTCTCAGGTATGGTCGCAGGCTTTACAATTACCGCTGAGTATTGGTATTCCTTGCTAGGCACTGTGATTATTTGGCCATTCGCTTTTATTTTATTAGAAGAACTACGACGCGCTGTGCGCATTAGATAAAGCAGTTTATGGCCGCTGATCAGATCGAGTTAAAAGATTATCTCCGTGAAACTAACTTAATTCACAGTCGCCTCATTGCGCTTGTCGTGTTGTTGGGAATACTCGCCTTAATTTTGGTTGCTCGGGTATGGTATCTGCAAATTTATAACTACGAGCGTTTTGAAGTCTTGTCTAAAGACAACCGAGTTCGGCTTGTACCGGTGCCGCCAGTCCGTGGACAGGTTTTTGATCGCAACGGTAAAGTTTTAGCCGAAAACATCCCAGTCTTCACACTCGAGGTACTACCTCAAGATGTAAAAGATATGGACGTTTTATTGGATCAGCTAACTCAAATTATCGAAGTTTCACCAGCCGACGTGGTTAAGTTTAAAGCCGAGGTAAGGGCGCATCGTAGCTTTGAGCCTCAGGTGCTAAAAGTTAATCTGAGTGAGGAAGAGGTGGCGCGCTTTTCGGTAAATAGGCACTTCTTTAGGGGCGCGAAAGTTGAGGCTAGGCTACAACGAAACTACCCTTATGCTGGCGAAATGGCGCATGTCTTAGGTTATGTCGGCCGAATCAATCAACGTGACAAAGACAGTATAGATGCTAAGGCCTATAAGGGAACTGATTACATTGGTAAGCGCGGCATCGAGGCGAAATACGAAGATCATTTACTTGGACAAGTCGGCTTCGAACAAGTAGAAACCAATGCACACGGCGAACGTATCCGAACCATTGATCGAAACCCGCCGGTTTCTGGTGATGATATTTATTTGAATATAGACGTTGAGTTGCAAATCAAAGCACGCGAATACTTAGGCGATCGCCGTGGTTCAGTAATTGCCATTGAGCCGGCGACTGGCCAAGTATTGGCGTTTGTAAGTAACCCAGTTTATGACCCAAATAAATTTGTTAACGGTATTGACCATCGCTCATACAATGCGCTGCGAGGTGACTTAAACCGACCGCTACTTAACCGTACTATTAGCGGCCGCTACGCACCCGGTTCTACCATTAAAGGCTTAGTCTCGATGGCCGGTTTAGAGAACGGCTGGAGTGAAAATAGGAGTGTTACATGCCCAGGTTATTTCACTCTTAAGGGTAGCAGTCATCGTTATCGCTGTTGGAAAAGAGCCGGACATGGCAAGGTATCCATGATTGAGTCTCTTATGTACTCTTGCGATGTCTATTACTATCAATTAGCCAGTGCTTTAGGTATCGATAAGTTATCAGCCTTTTTTAAGGACTTTGGTTTAGGCTCGAAGACCGGAATTGACCTTGATGGCGAGCCGTCAGGTTTGGCGCCTTCACGCGAGTGGAAACGGGATCGTCGCGGGGCGTCTTGGTATCCTGGTGACACGCTTAACACCGGTATTGGTCAAGGCTTCATGCTGGTAACGCCACTACAACTTGGCGTTGTAGCGGCTACTTTAGCTAATCGCGGCAAACGTATCGAACCCCGAATTGTGGGGCGTTTGGAACATAGCCCAAACGGTGATTATGAAGACGCTGTTTCTCAATTGCAGGGGGCTGAATTGGGCCAAGTTAATGCTAGCGCAGAAAACTTTAACACCATTATTGAAGCGATGACGGCGGTTGTCGCACACCCTCGTGGAACCGCGCATCGAGCGGCGGGCTTAAATGCCGAGTACACCATGGCCGGTAAAACTGGCACTGCACAAGTGGTCGCGATTGCTCAAGGAGCAAAATATGACGCCAGTAAGTTAAGCGATTTTCACAAAGATCATGCTTTATTTATCTCGTTTGCGCCGGTTGAACAACCTAAAATTGCGATTGCTGTTATCGTCGAAAACGGTGGCAGCGGCAGTGGTGCTGCGGCGCCAGTGGCCCGTAAAGTAAGCGATTTTTACCTCCTTGGTAAAGACGCTAATGCGCCTGAGCCTATCGAGCAAGAGCCTGAAGAACAAGAGGCACTAGCATCTGAGCCGGTGGCTATGGTGCTAAACTAATGTTTCGTATCAAAATCGACATGCCTTTATTGTTTGGACTACTTCTGCTTTGCACAAGTAGTCTATTTGTATTGTGGAGTGCCGGAGGCGAAAGCTCTCGTATCATTATAAATCAGGCGATTCGCATGGGTGTCGCGATAACGGTTATGATTGCCTTGGCACAAATACGCCCAGATACGATCTTTCGTTGGACCCCATTATTGTATGCCGCTGGGCTTATTATGTTGGCCTTGGTGATGGTTGTTGGCGATGTTGGTAAAGGTGCTCAGCGCTGGCTTGATTTAGGCTTTGTGCGGTTTCAGCCATCCGAAATTATGAAGTTAGCCGTGCCGATGATGGTTGCTTGGGTGGTAACAAGAAAAACTCTGCCACCAGATTTTAAGAATTTAGTGCTTGCTTCAACGGTATTAATATTGCCGTCCGCCTTCATTTTGGTTCAGCCGGATTTGGGTACCGCTATTTTGATATTAATGTCGGGCGCATTGATCATTTTCTTAGCCGGGTTTTCCTGGCGCAATATGCTGATTTTGTTGGGCTTGGCCGTAATCCTGATCCCGATTGCCTATTTGTTTGTACTTGAGTCTTATCAGCAGCGCCGAATACAGACATTAATTGACCCTTGGGCTGACCCCTTGGGATCCGGCTATCAAATAATTCAGTCGATGATTGCAATTGGCAGTGGTGGGGCGCAAGGCAAGGGCTGGACTCAAGGCAGCCAGTCTCAAGGCGACTTTATTCCGGATCGGCATACTGATTTTATTTTCTCTGTATTTTCTGAGGAAATGGGTTTCATTGGCGTGTTGCTGCTTATTACATTGTATGTAGCGATCGTTGCGCGCGGGCTTTACATAGCGTATTACACCAAAGATACGTTTTCTAGGTTATTGGCAGGCAGTTTGTCGATGACCTTTTTCTTTTATGTGTTTGTGAATATTGGCATGGTTGCTGGAATGCTACCGGTAGTTGGTGTGCCATTACCATTGATCAGCTATGGAGGTACCTCGATGGTGACTCTGATGGCGGGCTTCGGTATCTTAATGGGTATTCATAATCATCGTAGCTTAATGTCTCGATAGGGTTCTTTATGTCATTGAAAAAATGTGTGATCGCAGCGCTTTGTATTGGCGCAATGAATATTAATTTAGTCAACAATGCTGACGCGGTAGAGCTTAAAGAGCAGCCAAAGTTACAGGCCATTGCCGATGAGCTGATCGCCGAAAATCGCTATACCCAGAAAGAACTAGAGGCAGTATTCAGCAAGGCGACGGTGCAGCAGGTTGTGTTGGATGCTATGACAAGCCCCGCTGAGTACAAGTTTACCTGGGGTAAGTACCGCAAGTTATTCTTAAAGGAAGACCGCATTCAACAAGGTGTCGAGTTTTGGAATGAGTATCAACAAGACATAGAAAGAGCCGAAAAAGAGTACGGTGTACCAGCCAGTGTGATCGTGGCAATCGTTGGTGTTGAATCAAAGTATGGGCGTTTCAAAGGAAAACATAAGGTACTCGATAGTCTGGTGACATTAACAGTTGGCTTTCCGAGGCGTAGCAAGTTCTTCGCCAGCGAATTGAAGCAGTTTTTGATTCTTACCAAAGAAAATGATCTGGCGTTTGATGAAGTCCTTGGATCGTATGCTGGCGCAGTTGGTTATCCGCAGTTTATCTCAAGCAGCTATCGAAGTTACGCGGTAGATTTTTCCGGTGACGGTAAAATGGATTTGATTAACCAGCCCGTAGATGCAATAGGCAGTATCGCCAATTACTTTATTAAAAATGGCTGGAAACCTGGCGAACCGGTGACTTCACAGGCTTATGAAACGGTCGATGCCAATATTGCAAAACTAGCTAATCGAAAACGTAAAACTCAGTTCACTGCGGCATCATTGCGTGATAAGGGTGCGCCATTGCCAGAGTCGATTAGTGGCGATGAACGACTTAACGTATTGATGCTTGATGCCAGTGAAATTGTTACCGAGCCAAAAAATAGCGATATTTATATTGTTCGAGCTGGCGATACGGCGTGTCAAATTGCTGAGACTCTAGGTGTCTCGTGTAAAGCATTATCGTCATTAAATAGTCTCAATCAGCAAGGCGATATCTTTAGAGGCCAGCGCTTAAAGCTACCGGCTAGGTCAAAAAAGCTACCGGCTAAGGCAAAACAACAGATTACTAGCAATGATCGCGCGCAAACCACATCAATAGAGGGAAGCAAGTGGGAAGTTGCAAAAAACAGTGCTAAGCAGGCGGATCCTGAACCCGCTAGCACCGTGCAGGAGCGATTCTTTTTTACCCATGGAAATTTCTATGCCATCACTCAATATAACCATAGCGTCCTATATGCCATGGCTGTGCATGATTTGAGTAAGGCCATCAACTTAGCCAAGTCGAACGCCGATCAGGCACTTAATCGCGACAGCGCGGAGTAGATCATAATGCCTAGCGGTAACTTAGTATTTAGCTCGATTGATCAATACGGTAAAAGTCGGATCTCAAAAAAAGGTTTTGCACAATCGAGAGATCTGTTTGACACTGTAATCGTTGTGCTTCTATTTAGTTTTATTGCGGTTTTTAACTCCACTGTATTAGCACAAACTAAGCCTGTAATAGACGCTAATGCATGGGTGCTGATGGAGATCAACAGTGGCTCGGTAGTCGTATCGCAGAATGCCGAGGTGGCCCTACCACCGGCCAGCATCACAAAGTTGATGATGAACTACGTAATATTCGATCGTCTGAAATTAGGCGATTTGAAATCATCTGACCAAGTGCCAATAAGTGAGTATGCGTGGAGAGCTGAGGGGTCTCGTATGTTCGCCGATGTGAATACTCGAATTGAGCTGGGCCATCTGCTTAAAAGCACGATTATTCAATCTGGCAATGACGCCTCAATTGCCTTGGCTGAGTTTACCGGTGGCAGCGAGTTTGCTTTTGCACAGTTAATGAACCAAGAAGCAAAAAAAATGGGCTTAAATCAGTCTAACTTCGTTAATAGTACCGGCTTACCGGATGAGGGTCACCTAATGTCGGCTCTAGATATCGCCAAATTAGCCGGCGCCATTATCAAGGACTATCCAGAATTTTATACTTGGTATTCGGTGAAGGAGTATTCGCATAACAATATTACCCAATATAATCGCAATAAGTTGTTGTGGAAAGACGACAGTGTCGACGGCCTCAAAACTGGCTTCACTGATGAGGCCGGATACTGTCTGGTTGGTAGTGCTATACGTGATAAACAGCGTTGGATCGCGGTGGTTCTAGGTGCTAAGAGCGTAAAGTCCCGAGAGGCCGCGGTACTTGAATTATTAAATTATGGCTTCAATTATTATGACACTACCGAACAGCTGAATCAGCAAGGCGGCCTAACTTCGGTTAAGGTATACGGAGGCGAGGCCGACCAAGTGTTACTGCAAGCAACGGCCCCGGCCAATGTGGTCGTTGCTAAAGGTCGAAAAGCCGACATTAAAGTTATTTTGCATCATAGTCCTTATTTTCAGGCACCCATTGAAGTAGGGCAGCCGATGGGCTTGGCGCAACTGACTTTGGATGGTGAAACTTTGGTAGAAGTTCCACTGGTTGCAACCAGTGAGATAAAATTAGCCGGGTGGTGGAAGCGACTGGTGGATTCAATTAAGCTGAGCACTAAGCAATTTTTGCAAGATTAATAGTGATCAAGGCGGGCGCAGTTATTGCTTTGTCTCGATCGTTAACGATTGCTTTGCTTACCGACAACTCGGTTCAAAACTAGAGCATTACAATATTATGAACGATAAAACTGACTCAACTATAACTCCCTCGAAGGATGATCCACAAGATGGCTTTGATCTTATCGAGTACCCTGTCCATTACAACTTTAAAGCCCTTTGCCATGCCCAAGAAGATTCTCCGGCGGTTGACTATATATTGGTGTTGATTGAGCCAATGCTTAACGATGGCGCATTGATAGAGTCAAAAGCAAAGAGTAGCCGAACAGGTAAGTATGAATCGGTTACGGTGGTTGTGAGTATAAATAGTCGCAACGAATTAGAATCAATTTATAAGGTAATTGCTCAATCTTCCAGAGTCGTTATGACGCTTTAAGTGGACGGCAAGAACCAGTAGCTAAATCATGAAACAGCCGGTTGAGCAGTTTAGTTTGAAGGCGTTGAAGGGTCGCGAAATTGAGATTTCAATCTTTGATCAAGTGCCATACCAAGAGTCGTATGCAGCGATGGCATCATTTGCTAACTCACGCGGCGAGCAAGATCACGATCAAATCTGGCTGTTACAGCACCCTCCAATTTATACCCAAGGCACGGCTTGCAACCTTAATACCTTGCTACCCAGTGATATTGCACTAGTCAAAACAGATCGTGGCGGACAGATAACCTATCATGGCCCTGGTCAGATTGTGATGTATCCAATGTTAGCTCTGAAGCAATATGGTATCGGCGTGAAGGCATTAGTCTCTAAGTTAGAGCAGAGCATGATCGATACGCTGTCTGATTTAGGGATTGAAGCGCTGCGTCGTGATGACGCTCCTGGCGTTTATGTCTGCGGTGCCAAGATCGGCGCGCTTGGGCTGCGCATCCGTAAAGGCACCAGTTATCATGGATTGAGCTTGAACGTTAATATGGACGTATCGCCGTTTAGTAACATTGACCCTTGCGGTTATCAAGGCTTGAAAGTGACTAACATCGTTGACCACAGCGATGAAAATATAGATATCAATAATGTGGCAAACACACTGCTAAAGAAATTTATTAGCTCTTTATAAATTGAGCGCAAGCAACTTGCTAACTTAGCCGCTTTCGAATTCCGTTTACTTCTAGCTTAACTAGCTTCGGACCTAACCGCCTTCGAATTTTACTACTTTCGAACTTAACTACTGTGGGCTAGCCAGTGATGAGTTAAGCTCGCTTAGCCTCTCAGGCGTACCAACGTCGACCCAACGGCCATAATATGGCACCGCAACTAGCTTGTCGCTGCCGATCATCCGCTTCAATATCGGACCCAGCGCTAACTTTCCTTGCGGTAGGGCGCTAAACATAGCTTTGCGATACAAAGCGATACCGCTGAAGGTCATGGTGGAATTACCTTCAGGCTCACCTTGATGATTAATACTCTGGTCTTTAATGCTCTGGCCGTTGATGATGAAATCACCGGTGGGGTTGTGGGGTGGGTTTGGGACTAACACTATGCATCCAAGGGAATCAGATTTGATTTCAAACAAGCTAGAAAAATCGAAGTCGCTATAGATATCGGCATTTACCACTAGAAATGGGTCGCTATCAATTAGCGGTAGAGAATTCTTAATACCACCTGCCGTTTCAAGAGCGCCAGTATTTGACTCATCGGAATAGCGAATCGCTAAACCGTAACGCTCACCATTACCGAGTTGTTGCTGAATTTTCTCACCTAAGTACGCGGTGTTAATTACTATTTGCTTGAAGCCCAGCGCACTAAGCTTATCTATGTGGTGCTCGATCAGCGAGCGATCACCGACTTTTAGCAACGGTTTTGGAAGCTTGTCGGTCAGTGGTCGCATGCGGGTGCCGTGACCTGCCGCGAGTAGTATTACCGATGTTTTACTCGGATCTATTTTTCGCTGCTCCGCC
>JAFMHC010000118.1:0-2490 GCA_017854775.1 Gammaproteobacteria bacterium
CCACAATAGCTGTGCTTTAGAATCGCAACAATGTCGCGCAGTGGTAAACGGTCGGCTGCGCGCAGAGGGCCAGTATCGAAAATGGTGTCTAAGTCGGCGTCGGACAGACCGTGATATTCGAGTTCAAGCTCTTTGGCGTCTTGTGGCACCATCTCATCAATTGGGTCAATTTTGGCTCGCTTGTGACCCATTGCCCGATACGTGCTGATCAAGCGTGATACTGAGCCCTGCTTGGTTGCCGCAACCGCATCAAGACCTGACCCCGATGCCGAACCCGCACTGGTGGTGCTCGCCGACGACGTCGCTAGGTTTGCAAAATATTGTTGCCACTCAGACGAAACCGAGTTTGGGTCCTCTTGATATTGTTCATAAATATCTTCTAAGAATGCAATATTTTGTCCATTCAGCATGCTGAGTGGGTCGAGGGATGGCGTTGAATTTTTCGACATTATTCGTGGTCGCGCTTCGCGCGTTTGGTTAGGCCAATTTCACAGCTTAGATGATACCCAAAACTTCTGTAACTAGGGAGAATTAAAATCAGTTTTAAGCCTGGTTAGGATGCTTTTTTTTATATCCGAGACAATTTGCGCAGAAATTAAGTAATTTGATTTCAACTATGCCACTCCAATGTGTAAGTCGCGTATAGATTAACATTAAGTCAATCTCCTTTAATTTGATTAATCTGATCGTTCGGGACACTTTCGGACACTATAGTATCAAGTTTACATCAAAATAAGTTCTACAAGTTAATTCAAATTCGGGCATAAAAAAAGCGGCTCATAGGAGCCGCTTATTAATGCATCAGACTGGTGTCGTTATCAGCTGCGATAATTATCCGGCACGTGACGTTCGCCGTAGCCTTGGTAGTTTTGGCGTGGGCGTGTGATACGAAACTCGGGATCTTCCATTAGCTCCATCCATTGTGCTAACCAACCCGCTGTACGAGGGATTGCGAAGAGTACGGTGAACGCTTCCATTGGAAAGCCCATTGCTTCGTATATCAAGCCGGAGTAAAAATCTACGTTCGGGTATAAATTACGCTCGACAAAATATGGGTCTTCAAGCGCTATGCGATCAAGCTCCATGGCAACATCGATAAGTGGGTTGCGACCAGTGACTTCAAATACTTCGTCAGCAATATCTTTGACGATGCGTGCTCGAGGATCGTAGTTCTTATAAACACGATGACCAAATCCCATCAGGCGAAGCTCGCCACCTTTGCAGCGCTTAATGTAGTCGGCGACTTTATCTTTTGTGCCGATTTCACGAAGCATGTTTAAAACAGCTTCGTTGGCGCCACCGTGAGATGGACCATAGAGTGCAGCAGCAGCTCCAGCAACAGCCACAAACGGATCGGCCTTAGAACTAGCGATGTTACGCATTGCGCTGGTAGAGCAGTTTTGCTCGTGATCGGCATGCAAAATGAACAGTACATCTAAGGCTCTTTCTAATACAGGGTGAGCTTGATAGCGCGGCTCGACCATGCGATACATCATGTTTAAGAAATTGCCAGTGTAGCTCAACTCATTATCTGGGTAGATGTAAGGCAAGCCTTTGCTATTGCGGTATGCGTAGGAGGCGATAGTGGGTGTTTTACCAATTAGCCGACACGCTTGTAGCATGCGAGTCTCTTTATTATCGACTTCCTTCGCGTCTGGATAGAAAGTAGACAGAGCGGCAACCGTTGAGATAAATACGCCCATTGGATGAGCGTCATAGTTGAAGCCGCCCATCAATCGCTTGGTTTTCTCATGCAGCATTGTGTGGTGTGTAATTCGCTCTTCCCAGTCGCTTGATTCTTGTGCGTTTGGTAACTCGGCATTGAACAACAGATAAACCACGTCTAAGAATGTGCTCTTTTCGGCAAGTTGCTCGATAGGGTAACCGCGATATCGTAAAATACCTTTATCGCCATCAAGGTCGGTGATGCGGCTAGTGCAGTTAGCGGTATTTAGGAATCCAGGATCGTAGCTCATCATGCCAAAATCGCCTTCGTTCTCTTTAATCTGACGAAGTTGCGAGGCACTAATATTGCCGTCTACGATTTCTATCTCGTACTCTTTTCCAGTTCGGTTGTCTTTAATTGACAGGGTATCTGACATGATTTCCTCAAAAACTTTAGTTATGTGCTTGCGTTAACGTACTCTGAAACACGACTGAAGAGCTGTGTTCCCGCCTATCTCCGCGCTACTAATTTAGCTGCGCATTGCGCAAACAGTCTTGAATTGCGATGCACAGTATAGCAAAGCCTGCATGAAAATTAATACGACCTTGGCCTGATAGCCTAAATGGCAGCTATCGAGCCCGCGAATAATGTATATTTTGCTGGTTATTTGACCCCAGTATGACCGAAGCCTCCATCCGCTCGATCTGATTGCTGGAATTCATCAACAATTTTAAATTTAGCTTGAACAATGGGTACGAACACCATTTGCGCGATCCGGTCTCCTGCTTGAACGGTAAATTCTGTGTCACTACGGTTCCACAAAG
>JAFMHC010000118.1:2500-12751 GCA_017854775.1 Gammaproteobacteria bacterium
CCACAAAGAGACCATTAGCGGGCCTTGATAGTCTGAGTCGATTAACCCCGTTAAGTTGCCGAGCACGATACCATGCTTGTGCCCTAAGCCCGATCGCGGCAATAACACCGCGGCTAGCGATGGGTCAGCAACGTAGATTGACATACCTGTGGGAATTAGCAGTGTTTGGCCGGGCGCGATCACGGTGTCATTATCAACACAGGCTCGCAGGTCCATGCCAGCAGAGCCATCGGTTGCATAGTCGGGGATCTCAAACTCGGTTCCGATGCGAGAATCTAGGATTTTTAATTGGATAGGTGTTTTCATATTTTTGTATACGCTTTAGCGATTTCCGCAATCAAGATTCGAGCGAGGGCACTTTTATTTTGCTTTGGTAGCTCGATTACGTCATTTTGACTAATAAGTGTGATCGCATTGTCCGGCGTGCCAAAGCCAGTTTCAGAGCCACCGACGTGATTTGCCGCGATTAGATCTAATTTTTTGCGTTCTAGTTTGCCGCGGGCATAGTCGACTACGTCATTAGTTTCGGCAGCAAAGCCTACGCAGAATGGCGGTTTCTGGAGATTAGCGACGTCAGCCAAAATGTCTGGGTTTTTAACCATGGTTATGGTCATTTGCTCGGCGTTTTTCTTGATTTTTTCGGCCGCTGTATCAATTGGGCGATAGTCTGCGACTGCCGCGACGCCGATGAAAATGTCTTGTTGATCGATGGAGTTCATCACCGCCGCATGCATGTCGAGCGCCGAGATAACGTTTACAGTCTCGGCGCGTGAAGGTGGGGTGATATGGGTTGGCCCAGTTACCAATGTTACCTCTGCGCCGGCTTCGATAGCCGCCTGCGCTAAGGCATAGCCCATCATGCCCGAACTGTGATTAGTGATTCCCCTGACAGGATCAAGCGCTTCCCATGTGGGGCCGGCGGTAATCATTACCCGCTTTCCAGTCAGGCTTGTGTTCTGGAACAACCCACCAACGCGTGCGGCGATATCGGCAGGTTGCAGCATGCGACCAAGCCCTACTTCTCCACATGCTTGTTCGCCTGCGTCTGGCCCCAAAATGTGTACGCCTCTTGAGGCTAAGGTTGACATGTTGGTTTTTGATGCTGCGTTTTGCCACATCTGCTGATTCATGGCGGGCGCTACCGCGATGGGGGCCTCGGTTGCCACACACACGGTAGTGAGTAGCTCATCGGCATTGCCTTGGCACAGACGCGCGATAATGTTAGCGGTAGCCGGTGCAATCAAAACGATATCGGCCCAGCGGGCCAAATCTATATGCCCCATGCCCGACTCACTTTCGGCGGTCATGGCATGGCTATGTACGGCGTGACCACTAACCGCCTGAAGCGATAACGGCGCGACAAATTGATCCGCATTTTTACTCAGAATTACTTGTACTTCAGCGCCTAACTCACCGAGCTTACGGACTAAATCTGGCGTTTTATAGGCTGCGATGCCTGCGCTCACGCCCAGTAATACTCGCTTATTCATTAGACTTTTCAATGTGTTGACGCCATTTTAGGTGATGGTTGATGAGCGATTAGCTATTTGTAAGAACAGGATTATCCCTGATTGCCCGCGTACTTGTCATTTATTTATTCGTGTAGTTGAATTAATTGCTCTAATGAGACAAATGTCGACAGGCTTTGTTTCAGACGTGAACCTGTGTTCTAATTAGTTCCAGATGCGAAGGTTCATGGCCAAGGAATGGTTCAATCTAGCTGATTCAAAAACCGTAGTCGCGCTTAATACTAGTTATTACTAGCTTATTTGCAGTTATTTAAGTTATCAAAGTCAAATGATTAAATCAGGGAGAGTAATCATGTTTTTTCAAAAAAATATTCAAAATTTACCAATCAAGAACTTACCAATCAAAGAGTGGCCCGAGTCGGAACGGCCTCGCGAGAAGCTGCTTAATAACGGTCCCAGCTCGTTGGGGGATGCCGAACTGTTGGCTATCTTCATCAGAACAGGCATACCGGGTAAAACGGCCTTGGATCTTGCTCGTGAGGCATTGCTTGATGCCGGTGGTTTACGAGCTTTACTGAATTTGTCGTCAACAGAACTGTGCCAATTGAAGGGTATTGGCACAGCAAAGTATGTTCAGTTTCAAGCCGGTTTAGAGTTAGGGCGACGTTACTTGATGGAACAAATGGTGAAGGGTGATGCGATCTCCAGTCCGCAGGTGAGCCGTGACTACTTAACTTTGCAGTTACGTGATAAACCTTATGAATCATTCTTCGCGATGTTTCTCGACAGTAAGCATCGCGTCATCCATCACCAAGAATTATTCCGAGGAACCATCGATACCGCGTCGGTACCGATTAGAGAAGTTGTCAAAGAAGCGCTAAAGCACAATGCCGCGGCGATGATAGTTGCGCATAATCACCCGAGCGGCGTCGCCGAACCGAGCGCGGCAGATAAGGCGTTAACCGAAACTCTCTACCTCGCGCTTGGCATGGTTGGTATTAAATTATTAGACCACTTCGTGGTGGGTGATTCAGAGGTCATTTCGTTTGCCGAGATGGGTGCATTGAGCTAGCTTTTTGCGATCTAACGTGATCGTGAGAGCGGTTAAGTGGTAAAAGCCCGCGAAGCCGAAGAAATAACCGCTAAAATCGTGAGAATCAGTTTTATTTTCAATGGGTTTCTGGTATAAATCGCCCCCTAGAACGGAATGACGGAGTCTGCTGACTGCGCATTCTAGATAAAACAAACACTTAGGTTGACCGTAAAAGGTTGCTGCCCAGCGTTTAAAGTAGCTCAAGGCTGTTTAAATAGCGAAAACGGGTTTAAAGCTTCTTTGTTGATCGCCCTAAGCTCAACAGTATTATTATTTAAAAGGTTAGAACAATGTCTAGAGTATGTCAGGTGACTGGTAAAGGTACGACGTTTGGTAACAATGTATCGCACGCGAAAAATCGCACGCGCCGCACTTTCATGCCAAACCTGCATTACCGTAAATTTTGGGTTGAGAGTGAAAACCTTTGGGTTCGTCTACGTGTGTCTACAAAAGGCATTCGTATTATCGACAAAAAAGGCATCGACACTGTATTGAAAGACTTACGCGCCTCTGGCGTTAAAGTATAAGGCTGAGGAAAGCAATTATGAGAGATAAAATCAAATTGGTCTCAACAGCCAATACTGGTCATTACTACACCACTACTAAGAACAAGCGTACTCAGACTGAGAAAATGGTCATCAAAAAGTTCGACCCAGTTGTTCGTAAGCACGTTGAATATAAGGAAGCTAAAATTAAGTAGTTAATTTTTTCGCTCCGAGAGAAAAGCCAGCCCTCGAGCTGGCTTTTTTTTGGCTGCATGTCAGCTGATAATCGACACAGGCCTTGAACTGTGAGCAGTCCGAGATTTCAGGTAGGCCCCAGCTACAACAAGTTCTCTGGCCACGACCAATAACAACTAGCCGTTTTCAGCAAGACGCTGCTCAATTTCTTTTAGACCTTTGGTGATCTGCTTACTTACATTTTCATCCGCTTTCGTTCGGTCTGGACGAGATGGTGCTTGAGCGGCTTTTTCTAAGTAGCGTTTAGCATCCTTGTATTTTTTTTGATTAAATAGATATTGAGCATAAGTGAAGTTTGAATCTAGGCCATTTGGTGACAACTTTAACGCCGCTTGGTAGTTATTCAGGGCTTTCTTTTTATCCCCAAACCCAATTGGCCAACCAGGAACCTGAGCGTAAAGGGTCCCAAGTACCGCGTGTGCTGATGAGCCATATAGTGTTGGGTCTAGCTTTACTGATTTCTCCAGATATTTTCGTGACGCTTTAGCGTACTTCAAGGCGCCGATGCCGCCTTTATAGCCCGCATATTGTGCATTGTAGAAGCCCGCCATCATTTGAAAACCAGCATCTTTAGCATTCTTTTTTGCCAGCGTTTCGCTGTGTGGCAAAACTTCTTCTAAGCGTTTAATTTTAGCGTCGTTACCTTTTAGATCAAAATTTACGCGATCGAGTTCAATGCGCATTTCCTGAACCGTGTTCGGCAGCATCGGCTCGGCCCTTAATAAAGAGCTGGTTAATGCTAGCGCAATTAGAATAAGCGGACTTGTGCGGATGTATGTCATGGTCTGTGAATTTGAGTTTTTAAGTGAGCCCAGCTTATCCTCAAGCGAATGAGCCGAGTGTTTTTATGTCGCATTATTAACTGAGTTCTTGGCGTGATTTTACGAAAGGATAGCAATGTTTGTAATCGCGGCTCTTTGCTTGAAAATACCCCGAGGGCACCTAGATGTGTCACTAGAACGCTATTCTAGCTATCAACCTCGCCGAGTAGCTTACTTCTGACGTTCATCAATATTTTTCCATAATGGTTGTCGCCCCGGTGGTCTCGCCCGCAGCCCCAGTAGTAATCGAATTGGCTATTCTCAACTAAGTTTGCTGAGCCTGTTTGTAGGATTCTCTCGGCAATATTGCTATATGTTTTTGCCTGGGTATATACGGCTCGGGTCATTAAGGTTGTTCTTACCTGTTTGAGATCACTGCGCTTCTTTTTAAAGCGAGCGTTGCCTAAACTCTTCGCTTGCGTCGCAGTGGGCGCACTGAGGATCTTCATTTGGTAGTCGGCATTGTCAAATTTGAGAGCTTGATAATAATGTTCAACAGTGGGCCAAAGGTAGTCGTCCAATTGAAACGGGTGTGGCGAGTTTCGAGCCATCGGCTCGTTAGAATCGTCCATTGAAAAATAGATAGGATCTGAAGGCTGATTCGAAAATAGTGACATCGTTGTTAGTCGCGGCTTTAAGGTTTAGTGTTGTTCAAGTGCCCAGAGGATATGTTCTGTGAGCAATGGCTCGGCGCTTTCCAGCTTGAGTTTTAAGGCGGAGATTACCTCTGGGCTAGAGTCGGCATTGCCTAGAGAAACAGCAATGTTACGTAGCCAAGATTGGTAGCCAATACGCCTAATTGCTGTACCTTCTGTATTACTTAGAAAGTCTGATTCAGACCAGCCAAATAGATCCATAAGCTTCTGGTCTGTTAGCTGCTCTCTAGGCGTAAAATCGGGTTCTTTGGTGGTCTGAGCAAATTTGTTCCATGGGCATACAAACTGGCAGTCATCACAGCCATAGATACGATTGCCTAACTTGCTTCGAAGTTCGACTGGAATCGCACCTTTGAGTTCGATTGTGAGGTATGAAATACAAAGTCGTGCATCAACCTGATAGGGGCCAACGATTGCCTGGGTGGGGCATACGTCGATACATTTTTGGCAGCTGCCGCAGTGGTTGGTTGCCGCGGCATCAGTCGGCAGCGGCAGATCGACATAAATTTCGCCGAGAAAAAACCAAGAGCCTGTTTTAGAGTCGAGTAAGTTGCTATGTTTGCCTATCCAGCCTAAGCCAGCTTTCTCGGCCAAGGCTTTTTCCATTACTGGCGCGCTATCGGTGAATACTCGGTAGCCAAATTTACCGATTTCTTGTTGGATGCGTTGGGCTAATTTCTTAAGTCGTGAGCGCACGACTTTGTGGTAGTCGCGGCCGAGCGCGTAGCGAGAAATATAAGCCGTGTTTTGATCTTTCAATACTTCTTCTGCGGCTTTTATATCGGCCGGAGCATAATCCATTCTTACTGAGATGACCCGTTTTGTGCCTGCTACTAGTTGCTCAGGATTGGTTCGTTTGCTGCCGTGTTTATGCATGTAGTCCATCTCGCCCTGCATGCCTTTTTCCAGCCATTTATTTAGGTGGGCTTCATGCTTAGATAATTCCCCGTCACTAATGCCGACAGCGTCGAATCCCATTTCGACACCCCAAGTCTTAATGTCGCTGGCAAGCTTGGATAATTGCGTCGCAGACAAGTTTAAGGCACTAGCCTCAGGCTTGCTTTCATTCGGGGTGTTTGAGTTGGTCTGTTGGGATGTCATAATAGACCTATTCTAACTGAAGAGACCCCAGCATAACTCGACGAACCGATAAAAATGCCTTTAATTATTTTTACCTCGACCCTGAGTTATGCTGAGGTCTCTTAAACATTACTCAAAACTAGGCCTTATTCTATGCTGAAAGTCGAAACTCAAGCCGAGTCATCATTTTTTTCGTCGCGTAGCCTTGAGCAAACCAATGACATTGGCCAACAGATAGCCAGACAGTTAGTGTTTCCGTCTTGCGTCTACTTACATGGTGATATGGGTGCAGGCAAAACAACGCTGACTAAATCAATCATTCAGGCATTTGGCTATGAGGGTGCCGTAACCAGCCCTACCTACAATTTGGTACAAGAGTATCCTGTTGATCAGGGCATTATTTATCATATGGATCTATACCGTCTCGAAGACCCTAGCGAGATTGAGTTTTTAGCCGTCGATGATATGTGGTCTGAGCGCAGCCTTTTTTTGATCGAGTGGCCAGCCAGGGCGGCTGGATATCTGCAAAAAGCGGATTGCGAAATCTTCATAAGTAAGGCATCCGATAAGCCACAAGACACACGAGATATTACTCTAAAACTCTCTAGTTAGCGTTGCTACGTTTTCCAGTTAGCGATGCATGGCTTTCTTAACGCTTGGTATAAGTTCTCGCACTGCGCTTAGAAACCTGTTGTAATTACCGTAGAGACCTCAGCATAAGTCGACGATCGAATAAAAAGTTCTGTAATGCCGCCTTAACTGGAGGCATTCGAAGCACTTTTTATTTGCTCCTTGAGTTACGCCAAGGGCTAATTAATTTAGTCGTCAACAAAAACAACAAACGCTCTTAAGTGACTGATATCCAGCTTGCGCTCACAGCAAAACTATAACTAATGTCGTTTATTTTTTTTAGCGCCATACGATGTTCGATTAGAACTTTAAGCTTACCGACGCTTGCGATGGCGTTACTGCTTAGTTGTGGATTACTGCTGTCGAGCAAAGTCAGTGCGCAGCAAGGCGCTAATCAAGTCAATAATATACGGCTCTGGCACTCGCCCGATAAGACTAGAGTTGTATTCGATGTCTCCAAAGATATAACCCACAATACCTTCAATTTGAAGAACCCTGAGCGACTCGTTGTTGACATACAAAACGGCGGATTTAAAGTAGCCTTGCCGAGCTTAGAAATCGATAATCCTCATCTCAGCGCTGTGCGATCTGGCTCGCCAAGGAAAGGTGTGCTGCGTTTTGTGTTTGAGCTGAAGAAGCCTCTGGAGGCACATAGTTTTGTTCTCACGCCAAATGAGTTGTACGGCTATCGCCTAGTGCTTGATCTAATTGATAGCGAGGCGACACCAGTAATCGCTTTAGACGGTGCTGATGCGTTAGACGGTAAGCCGGTTGATACCAATCTTGCCGCCGGGCCACCAATTGACCTTGCCGAGCTAGATGTGGTTGCGGTTGCAGCGACAGCAGAGAGTGAGGCTCAATCGTTGCCTAAGCCACCACTAATTATCTCCTCGCCCGCACTCACTAAACAGAAGATCGTCATCGCGATTGATGCTGGGCATGGCGGCGAAGACCCTGGTGCAATCGGGCATAGAGGTAGTCGCGAAAAGCAGATCACTTTATCGATCGCCAAGCATCTGCAAAAGGTTATCAATGCCGATAGCCGCATGCAGGCATTCTTAGTTAGAGAAGGCGACTACTACGTAGACCTAACTCGACGACGCATCTTGGCGAGAGAGAAGGGCGCCGATATCTTTGTGTCAATTCACGCCGATGCTTTTGACAAGAAAAGCGCTAATGGCTTATCGGTGTTCGCCTTATCACAGCGCGGTGCTACCAGTGCAATGGCTAGGGCGCTGGCAAAAAAGGAGAACGCCGCTGACTTAATTGGCGGTGTTAGCCTAGCCGACAAAGATGCG
Source organism: Gammaproteobacteria bacterium (assembly GCA_017854775.1). Lineage (GTDB taxonomy): Bacteria > Pseudomonadota > Gammaproteobacteria > Arenicellales > Arenicellaceae > Arenicella. The sequence continues at coordinate 10,288 of JAFMHC010000118.1, forward strand.
GTGCTTGCTAAGGTATTGGTGGATTTATCCATGACAAATACGATTAGCGAAAGCGTGAACTTGGGTGGGCGCGTGTTAAAGGAGTTAAGTAAGGTTGGTCGGTTGCATTCGAAGAGAGTTGAGCAAGCCTCATTCGTGGTATTAAAATCGCCAGACATACCATCGATCCTGATTGAAACAGGATTTATCACCAATCTTGATGAAGAGAAGAAATTACGCACCACGCGATATCAGGAGAAAATTGCCAACGCCATTCATCGAGCCTTGGGTGAATATTACGATCAAACACCTTACTATAATCAGGCTAGCTATTCATCGCCAAGAGTGGCTTTCTCGTCTAACTCTCCAGCGTCAAAGCGGCATAAGGTCAAGCGTGGCGATTCCTTGTCGAGCATTGCGCTAAAATATGGTACTACCGTTGCAGAGCTAAAGCGGCTTAATAAACTGCCGAATAATACTGCCGTATTGGGTCAGCGTTTAAAGTTACCGAGTGGCAATAGCGGCTCTAGCAAACTATCATCGCGACAAAGTAATCCTGCGGTGCATATTGTTGTGCGTGGTGATTCACTGTCAAAAATTTCGGCACGTTATAATGTCACTATCAATGCACTCAAGCGCGCTAACGGCTTTACTAAAAATACCGTTTACCAAGGGCAGAAAATCAAAATTCCTGGCGGCATTAGTACTAAACAGCGGGTCACTAAACATACGGTAAAGCGAGGTGATACGCTTTCCGAGATCGCCGAACAATACGGCGTGACGACTAGGCAGGTGATGCTAGCAAATGGTTTGCCAAGCGGGACTGTCCGATTAGGCCAAACTTTAAAAATACCGAGATAAACGTTCTAGACATCATGACCGATAATGCTGTAACAAAACAACGAATACACGCTTTAGACCCCCGGCTAATCAATCAGATTGCGGCGGGCGAAATTATTGAGCGCCCAGCATCAATGCTTAAGGAGTTGATCGAGAATGCACTAGACGCTGGGGCGACTATTATCGATATTGAAATAGAGAATGCCGGTGTCAAGCGTCTAAAAATTTCGGATAACGGGCATGGGATACTAAAGCTAGATTTGGCTATGGCATTGTCACGACACGCTACTAGCAAAATTGAAAACCTGACCGACCTTGAACAAATAGCCACCCTGGGCTTTCGTGGCGAGGCGTTACCGAGTATTGCCTCAGTTACGCGTATGACTATCAAGTCACGTGAAATGAATTCGGACCAAGCTTGGATGGTTTCAAGCGATGGCAACAATAAAACCACCGCCCCGCAACCCGTCGCGCACCCAGTTGGTACCTCTATTGAAACGCGTGACCTTTTCTACAACACTCCGGCAAGGCGCAAATTTCTTAAAACTGACAATACTGAATTTAAACATTTAGACCAAGTGGTCCGGCGCATGGCGTTGTCACGCTTTGATGTGGCGTTTAAACTGCAGCACAACGGTCGTGTCGTGCTTCATTTGCCAAGCGTGCCGGCTGACGATGCGCGTCGGCTAAAGATGGTCTGTGGCGACAATGTGCCAGAGAACAGTGTCTACTTTGATGAGCAGCGTGATGGTATGCGGCTGTCGGGCTGGGCGGGTTTACCTAGCTTTTCTCGCAGCCAGGCCGACATGCAATATTTCTTTCTTAACGGCCGCTTGATTCGGGATAAAACCATGGTTCATGCGGTGCGTCTTGGTTACCGAGACGTCTTGTTTCACGGGCGTCACCCAATATACGTTTTGTATTTAGAGATGGACCCAGCTGGTGTTGACGTTAACGTGCATCCGACTAAACACGAAGTGCGTTTTCGCGAGAGTCGTAACGTTCATGGCTTTGTCTTTCGCTCGATTCAGCGTCATGTTGGCGCAAGTGCCGGTGACGTAGGCAGCTTGCAGGTCGACTCAGAACACGGTGCGGCGACGCCAAAGCCAATCAATCCTAATTCAGTTTCCAATAATGGCCTTCCGCAAATAAATCAACAATCGCCAATTCGTTATGATGAGAATCGCTACCAAGCCGGGGAGCGCTTAACGGCAAATCAAGTGCGTGAGCAAATTGGCGGATATAAGCAGATCTCTGAGTCTGCATTTCGTGCGAATTCCTCGCGACCGTCGACCAGTAATTATCTAAATGTAGCCTTAGCGGCCAAGCCCAACGACCAGGATGCCGAGCCTAACGGGCATGTGATACCGCCAATGGGTTATGCCTTAGCGCAGCTTAAAGGTATTTACATCCTAGCGGAAAATGAGCAAGGTCTGATACTGGTCGATATGCATGCAGCGCATGAGCGCATAACCTATGAGCGTTTAAAGACAGCGATGGAGTCTAAGGCGATTGCTCAACAACCATTGCTGGTGCCCGTGACTATCCATGTCAGTGAAACCGAGATGATGGCATGGGACCAGCAGCAAAGCGTTTTTGATTCGCTTGGCTTAGAAGTTGAGCAACTTGATGAACAAATTTTAGT
>JAFMHC010000360.1 GCA_017854775.1 Gammaproteobacteria bacterium
TAATCGACAACACCGCTCCCCGAATTGATTTTTTGAATATCACCGACCTGCAACGGTTCGCAGAAGAAATACAGCCAAATATCGATATTTCCGATTTACATTTAGATCGAATTGAAATGCTGCTTAATGGCGAGCCTTATTACAAAGGCCAAACCATTAGTGGAACTGGCGAGTTTACGCTGCAAGTTAATGCCTTTGATTTAGCCGGTAATACTCAACGTGCAAGTGTTAGATTCGCCATAGGGCAACAAGCCCCCCCTGTAGTTTTAACCGCTAAAGATGATTTCCTTGAGCTTCGTCGAGGTGGATTGGGTAACGTTAAGCTGTTAGCCAACGATGTTTTCCGCGAAATTGACGATCTAACTATAAGCATAACTAAACAGCCAGAAAATGGTCGATTAGTTAGGCTCGCTACGGGTGATTACAATTACTATCCAGGTCTACTATTTATTGGCTCAGATTCATTTTCATATTCCATTACTGATACGATCAGCAAGGAAACCTCTAGCGCAAATGTGACTGTGGCTGTAAGGCCAGGCGCCAGCTGCTCGTTTGTTCCGGATCATTCTACCTCTGAAACTCAACCGGTGCTGCTACCAGCTTGGGCCAGATCAACAGGTGACAATCAAGCTCCACGCTTTAGAGTAAGGCTCACAAACGTATCGGATGTTAGCGCTTTTGAAATCGGTGGAGCACCAACCATTACCTTCCCAGATTGTTCACTAAGCTATACCGCAAAGTCTGATACGCGCGCGACGGTTAGCGTGCAGTATGTGGTCGAAGATGTCGCAACTGGCGGGCGCAATTACACCTCACCATCAAGTACCTTCAAAATCTTGATTAACACTAAAACCGGCAACTCATCGGTGATCATACCGGTACTCAAGTTGTTATTGCTGCAAGAGGAAGGATAGATGAACCCAGCAAAAAGAAAGTCACTACTCGCTCTGTCTGGGGTTGCCGTATCCGCGTCATTACCCACGCAATGGACTAAACCGCTAGTCAATTGCATTGTGATCCCTGCGCATGCCGCTACCTCGGCAGCGGTGTGTAGCGGATTTGTAACCGAGGCAGTGAACGGGACAATCACAGTACAAGTTACCGATACCCAAGCAATAGGGCCATTAGCGGCTACTCGAGTTGCCAATGATTTCTCGGTGGTTGTCGACGAAGTTGTCAGCCCGGCTGGCTTGAATGTGCAAAATATTGACCAACGAACTGTTTTCTCTGGTTTTATTGACACTGGAGCTAATGAGATTCGCGGAGAGTTAACGGTGCTGCAAACCTGTGATGGGCAATTTGTCTGTGAGCAGATAGCGTCCTATACGATTGCTCTTTCAACCGCCGTTTTAGCCAATGGCGTCGGCCAATATGATGGGCAACTATCCGGTACGCTTCGCTGTTGCCAAGATTTTGTTGTTTGATCTTGAGAATTAACCGTCACTAATTTACTGACAAACTTGATTCAATTGCTTGTACTAAGAAAACCAATAATGCGTTCAGAGATAATTTTGAAAGATTTTAAACCAACTCATACCGAAGGCGAAACTCAGCTTAAATTGTTAACTGAGTCTGCTTGCAAAGGTTTGCTGCTAGCCGTTCTTTTATGCTCCCTATTGACCTTCGTGCCGATTTCCTCGGCGCAAATACGTGTGGCTGAAGATAACTCAGTTATGGTCAAGGATAAAAGCTCAGAGCAACTTCTAAATGACTTTGTTAATGGTCGCGCGTTAGCTGACGACGCAATTTCTATCGCACTATCGACTTCACTATCTAATTCAGGACCTCATTCAAGATCGAGTTTGCAGGCTAAGGCTGGCAAATCTAGCCAGCCAACCATATCAGGCTCCTCTACGGCGGCTAATTTAGTTGCTGCTCAACTTGAACTGTTCACAGAGTTCGAAAATACAGTTGGTCAACCTAAAGGGTTTCTTGCGAGAGTCGGTTCGACATTTGATCAACTACCTGAACTACAAAATTTAGCGCCAAAATTCAAACAATGGCAGGCGCAGCATTTACTCTACTTAGAAAATTTTAATTTAACAGAACAAAAACTTATAGCGGCAAATGCGTCATCCAAACACTTAAACCGGCTAACTAACACTAAATCTTCATATCAGAGTGTGGCGGAGCCTCTACTAGCCGATATTGAAGGATTGTTACTTGCACACGAAAGCAGCTCAGGTGCTTCATTTTTAAAACGAGCGGGTCTGCAACAAGACCTTCACTCGATTAGTAATCGGCTTAATCAGCTGGTGACAAAAAGTAATCAAGAGCAGCCAATTTTACGCTTTAGTAATCTTCCATACCAAGCACTAGCATTACCGCAGAAAGACATCGTGTTAGAACCGGCAATAACGCCAAGTTATGCTCAGACTACGGTTGTTGAGCCGACAATAGAAGATTCTGAACTTGGTGCGATTGAACCGACCGTGCAAGCCTTAGCCGAAGAGCTGGGCTATGACCCGATAAAGCTTTACCAATACGTTCACTCACAGATAGAGACGCGCTGGTACGCCGGCTCGATGTTGAGCGCAGGCTCGGTGATAGAGCAGGGCGAGGGCAATAGTACCGACCAAGCCTTGCTTCTATCCGAACTGATGCGTGCAAGCAGCATCCCCACTAGATTTGTTAATGGGGTCGTTAGAGTGCCATCAGAAAAGCTGCTGGAAATGACCGCCGTCGATGGCTTGAACCAAGCCTTAGCGGTGTTGCAGCGCGCGGCCGTGCCATATCAGACCGTTGTTGAAGCCGGTCAAATTCGCGCGGTTTTTATACAACAGACTTGGCTCAGTGTTTATGTTCCCTACACCAATTATAGAGGCGCTAGTCTTGATCGGAGTGGGCAAGTATGGCTTGCTCTTATGCCCTCAGTCAAAGCTTGGAGCCGGGATGAGAGCGGTACCTTACTCAGAGACAGTGGTTTTAACGCCAATACTTTGCGAGAGTCATTTTTACAGACGGTGCAAAGTCAAGACATTGTCGAGCAAGTCAAAACACAGCTTGCTGATGCGGTTTTAAATCACAATCCTTGCGGGTTATCGACTTTTTGTAATTG
>JAFMHC010000006.1 GCA_017854775.1 Gammaproteobacteria bacterium
CATTAGTAGACGCTTTTTGAGTTCTTGAGTGGTTAAATAATGTTCGACCAGCGTCAGCCATGGAACGGCTATTGGCACAGACCTCTGCGATATCATTTATTAGAATATGATCGTAGAGGTCTAAGCTTGAGTTTTTTTTACAACGACTCGCCCTCCGAGCGCTGGTCTAATATATTGTCATATAGAGTTGACACTCTATCCTGCCAACTACCTATGACTGATTTGTATAAAATAAACCGAGAGTCCGCGGAGATACTAAATTTTTAAACTTACTGTGACGAACGTCGCCGCCTATCTAATCTCACCGAATCTCTGGAGTTCGGCTCTAATTTGTACAGCTCGCTATTGAAAGGTATGCCTTCTGCAGGATCTCGAATATAGAAAATAGAATTGCCGTCATCACTGAACGTAAAGTTTGAACCAATAATGCAGCTACTCAACTCCGGTGAAGTTGCCTTTACACCAAGCCGATATAAAGAAAACACGCCTGAATTTAAGGGCATCAAAGTAAAAGTGCTATCCGTTCATCTGATTCGCTCACGCTCAGAGGCTTAGTTTTTACTTAGTTACGGGTTTTTCTCAGCCTACTTGTGGGATGTCCGCCTAAAACATTCGTTTCGCCAGTTCTAGGCGGTTAAAAACCAACGACCGACTTTGGACGGTTCGTGCTTACTCTATCACCAGTTCCGAGTCTACCCTTACTATTGTATCCCCAACATTGCACTGAGCCGTTCTGTAAAACTGCGCAAGCGTGGTCAGAACCTGTAGAAATATCTGTAGCAGAAGTAATACCTAAAACAGATACCGGCAGCTCTGATAGCTGATTAGTGCCATCTCCAAGAGTACCTCTGGAGTTTCGGCCCCAACATTTAGCTTCTCCAGTCGTCAAAACGCCGCATGTGAAGTACGCGTCAGCGCTGGATACAACAAGCGCATTTTCGATACCAGTGACCTCTACAGGCGTTGACCATAATTCTCTTGTACCATCGCCTAGTCGTCCGTAGCTGTTTGAACCCCAACACATAAACTTACCGGCAGTAGTGATCGCACAGGCACTACCGCTACCAGTTGTTGAAATCGCGACAGCATCATTAATTCCTAACACAGACACAGGCTCCAAGGATGAAGCTCGTGTGCCGTCCCCAAGGTCTCCAAATCCATTTGCCCCCCAACACTTTATCGACTGGTTATCGAGAAGCGCACAAGTGCTGGAATTATAGGATGCAACACTGATCGCCGAGCTAATACCAATGACATCAACTGGCGAAGCAGAGTTGTCCTGCGTTTGGTCACCAAGCTGTCCGTGAAAGTTACTACCCCAGCATTTGACTCTGCCATCCCCCAGAGCGACACAATTGCTGTGTCTGCTACCTGAAAGTTGAACGGCATTGTCAAAACCCAATACATCAACCGGCTTGGATGAGTCACCCAGTGGACTCCCCAATTGACCCGATGAGTTTCGCCCCCAACATCGGACTCTGCCTGACGCCAAGAGTGCGCATGAGTGCGAACCACCGACCGAGATATCTACCGCTGAGGCTACTCCTAACACACTGAGTGGGACATCAGAAGACATGGTCGTGCCAGTGCCTAATTGCCCAAACTCATTGAACCCCCAACATTTTACTCGACCGTCAGATAAAAGTGCACAGGTGTGCCCTGAATGTGAAGCAGCCACCTTAACAGCCAGGCCTTTATAGGGCACATTGTCTGACTGGTCATCCAGTAAAATCGAGACAATAGGAGCAATCACGCCACCCGGTTCCGCCGAACTATTGAAACAAAATAGGCTCAGAATCATGATCAACAAAAAAATTTTCATTAAATTGGCTCAGTTACTGGGTAATAATAAATATCAGTATGTTCTAAAGAGAATAACAGAATCTTCTGAGCTGCAGAAGAGAATGGACAACTGATATGAATGCCTCACAAACTACAAGCAAAGCGGTGTCGTAAACCAAAATTTTCTGGTTCTTGAATCATATTTTCTGGCTATTGCTGATCGCTTTCATACAGACATCCATCTTGGGACCAATTCTAACTCTTAGTGCTATCTGGAAGATAGTTGTGGGTATTAAACTGATTTGGTAACTCACAACGCAAAGCTTGATGTTTCTTAATGGCCATGAACAGCTTAAAACTTTGTTTTTTTACATTTAGAAATCGCTCTGAAGCGCCTAAAAAAGACTATCTCTAAAGCTACTAATAAGAGCAAATTTATCTATAATAATCCGCCTCTAAACTTAAAGACTCTCTTCAGCGCACGTCGCTTCTTCGGCCTTTTTGAAGATACTAATTTACCCTTTTACTAAATAGACCATAAGATGTCATGATAATAATCAGTAGAATAAAATCATTAATCCACAGTTCGATTCTTTTTTGTGCATTTCTGAGCACCCATGCGTTTGGTCTTGCTGACGAAATAAAAGGCCAAGTTTATTCGATTGCTCTGCAAGCAGATAGCAAGGTGTTAGTGGGCGGAACATTTTACGAGGTGAACGATGTCTCACGTATGGGCATAGCTCGGTTGAACGCCGATGGCACCCTTGATACAACGTTTAATCCGGGTGATGGAGTAAATGGTATTGTTCTTGAAATAGCCCTGCAAGCAGACGGTAAGATATTGATCGGGGGAGGCTTTGATGAAGTAAACGGAATATCACGCCATGACATAGCCCGGTTGAATGCCGATGGCAGTCTGGATTCAACCTTCAGTCCAGTCGCTGGAGAAAACAACTGGTTCAAGTCCCTAATTCTGCAACCGGATGATAAAATATTATTAGGCGGAAGGTGGAGGGACCCTGCAGATGGCCTATCAAAGCCGCGCTTGTTGCGTTTGAACTCAGATGGTAGCGTCGACTCAACGTTCAACAGTATAGTCTCGTATTCGACTGATGCGCTTGCCTTACAGCCTGATGGCAAGGTTATAGTTGGAGGTTTTGATTTAGTACGATTGAACGCTGATGGCAGTCTCGATTCAACCTTCGATTCAGGTGACGTAATCGATAGTGGCGTCTGGTCATTGGCTTTACAGCCGGATGGTAAAATATTAGTTGGGCGCTCGTATTCCGACCAAATCATACGACTGAACGCCAACGGCAGTGTCGATCCAACGTTCGTTCTAGGTGACCGCGTAGGTGAACGAGCCAACGCAATCGTTGTGCTTTCGAGCGGCAAGATATTGTTTTCAGCTATCCGAGTTATCAAAGATAATGATGATGACGGCCTTACTCCTGCTTTGGCGAGATTGAATGCCGATGGCAGCCTTGATCCAACATTTGGTATTGTCTATGCCACTGGAAATGCGAGTACAATCTACGAGATTGTTAAGCAACCCAATGATAAGTTATTGGTCGGTGGGGTATTTAATCGTCTTAACCGCGCCTTTACTCCTGGCGTCGCGCGGCTGAATGCGAATGGTACTCTTCCTCTTGGTGATAGCGACGAACTCTGTCTACCGATAAAGGCTTTGAAGGGGAATATCGCTGTAGTGTGTTTATAAGCTGATCAAGTTTGAGTTTTTACACTCAAATCTTGAAAACGAATGCCGTATTTATCAAGCAATTGTTTAATGCGGTGAGAGTCATTGTTCGACGCTTTTTGAGTTCTTGAGTGGTTAAATAGTTTTCGACCGGCTTCAGCCATGGATCGGCTGCTAGCACAGACCTCTGCGATTCCGCTGATAAGAATGTGGTCGTAGAGATCTAAGTTCGCGGCTTCTTCAGGGCCGATAAGCGCGTCAACTCGGGAGCGTAACGAGAGCTGTGACGAACTACCGGCTAATTCGTCTTTCCAATCATCTTTCAATCGCCCTATTTCCTGATTCACATTCTCTTCATCGATTCGGCCGCCTTCAGACAAGACCCCCATTCGAGTAACGCTGGCATTCAAGTCTCTGAAGTTTCCGGCCCAGGTCGCTTCGGGTGAGAGTGCAAATTTCAAATATCGTTTACGAGCTTGCTTATTGAACCCAAGCTGCTCGCCATAACGTTGGCTGTAACGCGCTACTTCAAAATCTAGGTTAGGTTCAAAGTCTTCAATGCGCTCTGAGAGCGATGGCAACTCATAGCTCCATAGATTTATTCGAGTGATTAGGTCTTTTCGAAACAAGCCTTCAGTCGCCATGGCCTTCAAATTTTTGTTAGTGCCAACGATCAACTGGAATTCACTGCTGGCTTCTGCATCTGCTCCAACGGGTAGAAAGCGTTTCTCTTCCACGGCTCGCAATAGCATCGCCTGCTCATCTAAACCTAGCTCACCGATCTCATCTAAGAATAGCAAACCCTGGTCGGCTTCTTTTAACAGCCCAGATCGATTACTGCTGGCCCCAGTAAACGATCCTTTAGTGTGACCAAACAAGGCTGACATGGCGTTGTCACCTCTAAGCGTTGCGCAATTAACGGCCACCAGTTTGCCGCTGACTTTGCCTAGATCCTTCTTGAGTTCGAATATTCGTTTGGCAAGCTGAGTCTTACCCGCACCGGTTGGGCCGGTTAGTAGAATTGGTTCGTCTGATCGAATCGATATCTTTTCGATTTGTTTGATCATCGCGTTGAACTTTTTATTCTTGGTTGCGATGCCACCCTTTAATCGATCAATACTTAGCGCTTGCTCTTGGGTAAAGCGCGAGGCGATTTGATCGTATTTTGATAAATCCAAATCAATCAGTTGATAACTACCTGGCCCACCATCTCGTCGATTAGGCGGCGAAGTTTGAATCAGCGCACCAGGCAAGTAATTGGTTTCGGTAAGTAGGTATAGACAAATTTGAGCTACGTGCGTGCCAGTAGTGATGTGCGTGAGGTAACGCTCAGATTCTGGCTTGAACGAATAGTTGCGAGAGAAGTCGAACAGTTCACTGTAGACCGTTTCGAAATCCCACGGGTCCTCTAGTGCGAGATGATGGTATACCACCTCAGTTTCCGGTGACACCGCTTCAATGTCTTTGGTCACTCTATCGGCCAATTTTTGAAAATGAGGCTGAAACAACAATTCAAGTCGATCAACAATTAAGTCATCTTGTTGGCACATCGACAGCGTCGGCCGCCAAGCATCCCAACGCTTTGCTCCATGCCCTCTATCATCGAGGGAGGTTCCCAATAAACTAATAGCTACAGTCTTCATATATCCAATTAAATACTATAACTATCTATTTTGATAGAAAAATATTATCACCACATAATCGGAAAACTCCTACTTTCTTAGGAAAATATTTATAGCTCAATAAAAACAATAGCTTGAGTCTACTTTCTCACATTCCAAAAAAGTTGGCACGCAACTAGCTAAAGATAATCCATAACGAACAAATGCATAGACAATAAATAAAAGAGAAAAATCATGACAACACAAACCTATGAAGTAACTCAAGATGGCGGCGTACCGATCAAGTCATGGACTAAAGGCGTTCCGTTTGAAGATCAAGCAAGACAACAATTGGTCAATATTTCTAAAATGCCATTCATCCATAAATGGGTAGCAGTAATGCCAGATGTGCACCTTGGCATCGGCGCAACCATTGGTAGCGTAGTGCCAACCATCGGCGCGGTAATTCCAGCGGCGGTTGGTGTGGATATTGGTTGCGGAATGATGGCGGTGAAAACCAACATGACCTCGCACCATTTACCTGAGGATTTGAGCGCAATCAGAAACGCGATTGAACGAGCTGTGCCACATGGTCGATCGGCTCGAGCGCGTGGCGGCCGAGATAAAGGCGCATGGTCAAACATACCTGATGATGTCGCTCATGCATGGTCGCCATTGGCTGCGAAGTTTGAGGTGTTGAAAAACAAGCATAGTGTTTTGAAGAACACCAACAACATTGCGCACTTGGGAACACTCGGCACTGGCAACCACTTTATTGAAATTTGCTTGGATGAGAGCGATAGCGTGTGGTTCATGTTACACAGCGGCTCACGTGGTGTGGGCAACCGCATCGGCACTTACTTCATCGAGCAAGCTAAGAAAGATATGGAGCGCTGGATGATTCAGTTGCCACATAAAGATTTGGCTTATTTACCAGAAGGGTCGGACAACTTTGTTGATTACGTTGAAGCTGTTGAATGGGCTCAGACTTATGCGCGCATCAACCGGGAGGTGATGATGGAGCGAGTAATCGCGGCCGTTAAAGCAAGCTTAGGGTTTGAATTCGAAGCCAAAGCTGAAGCGGTTAACTGCCACCATAACTACGTGTCTCGTGAGAACCACTACGATAAAAATGTTTTAGTAACCAGGAAGGGAGCCGTGCGAGCCAGGGAAGGCGAGATGGGAATTATCCCAGGCAGCATGGGCGCTAGATCATTCATCGTTCGCGGTTTGGGTAACGAAGAAAGCTTTTGCAGCTGTAGCCACGGTGCGGGGCGAGTTATGTCACGTACCGCAGCCAAGAAAGCGGTTTCCTTAGACGAGCATAAGGAAGCGGTAAAAGGCGTTGAGTGTCGAGTAGACGAGGGTGTGATTGACGAAACACCGAGCGCTTACAAAGACATCGACAAAGTGATGGCCGCGCAAAATGATTTGGTTGAGATCGTGTATACCTTAAAGCAGATCGTTTGCGTAAAAGGTTGAAACACTAAAAAACAATAACGATTTACCTATATGCCAGGATGGGCAAAGGCAAGACCACGGATGGTCGTTCGCCGATAGGCAAGATAGAATTAGAGTTAGACAATCAAGATGAAAAGCAACAAACAACGAAGGCTAGAAATAAAAACTAGAAGGCGCAAGCGAGCAGAAGTTTTAAAAGCCAGCCCATATGGTATTTATAACTATCGCCCGCTCATTTACATTGAAGCAGACCATCTCGAATTAGGGCATAACAGTTACTATCAAGCACTTCCTAGCTACTACGCAGATAAGCCTTTTAAATGCCGCGACTGTGGAGCTAATGAAATTTGGAAAGCCGCGAGCCAAAAATGGTGGTATGAGGTCGCCAAGGGTTATATCGACTCAACTGCGGTTCATTGTCGAGACTGCCGAATAAAAAGAAAGCGCGAAAAAGAACAACAAGAATTACACATGGAAGTAATGGCGAAACAATCACCACACCCAAATGAAGTATTTTTCAGAAAGCGATATTAAACTAGAAATGAACAAGGAAATGAAAATTATAGACGGCTCACAAGGCGAAGGCGGTGGGCAAATTTTAAGAAGCACATTAGCGCTTTCGATGTGCACCGGCACGCCAGTGCGTATTGAGAACATTAGAGCTGGCCGTAGAAAGAGCGGCTTGTTAAGGCAACACCTAGCGTGCGTACGCGCGAGTAAGCAGATTAGTAATGCCAAAGTAATTGGCGACGAACTCGGTTCATCAACTGTCGAGTTTCGACCTGGCGATATACAAGCAGGCACTTATGATTTTGCTATCGGCTCAGCTGGCAGCACTAGTCTTTTGTTCCAAACCGTATTGCCGGCACTATTGATGGCTGACAAAGAATCTACTGTGAATTTCTCTGGTGGAACTCATAACGACTTAGCACCTAGCTTTGACTTTATTAAGCACTCCTTTATCCCAGCACTGAGGACAATCAACTTAGACGTTGAAGTTGAATTAGATGCTTATGGATTTATGCCACATGGCGGCGGAAAATGGACCGCTACAATTCAACCGATTAATGGCATGGGTGTATTCGATATGACCAGCGTAGGTAAGCTTGAAGTCAAGCAAGCAATCGTTACTCAGTCAGGAGTTTGCAGAAGCGTTGCTGAGCGCGAACTCGCTCGTGTTAAGAAGAAGCTCCAATGGGCCGATGATGAATTACATATCAACCAAGTCGAATCCATTGGTCCAGGAAATATCATCTCTTTGCGCGTGTCTGACGGAAACATCAGCGAAGTTGTTGATGTTGTGGGGGCAAAGAAGTTATCAGCTGAAAGAGTTGCGGGGCGAGCGATTTCTGCGATGAAGCGTTACATAGATTCAGGAGCGGCTGTAGGCGAATATCTTTGTGACCAATTGTTGCTGCCTTTAGCACTTGGCAATGGCGGGCGATTCACTACGATAAAGCCGAGCCTGCATTGTAAAACAAACATTGATGTTATTAAAATTTTTATAGACTGTGACATTACAGTTACTGAAATCAATGACGACTTATCTGAAGTCCTCATACAAAATTAAAAACAACCATTTAAGAAAATGCAATCCAATCTCAAACAAGCAAGCCTGAATGGAAAAGTTGAAATAGGTAATCCGTTTTATGACTTGATACAAAGGGCGTACCACGTTTTTAATCAAGCTCCTACTGAGCATGGTGTCTGTGATTGTTGCATGTACCCTGAGATACGAAAAGACTTTTTCAATCATGGGCAAGCAAACCTTCCGCTGAACTACATTCAAGACTGGTTTTTTGCAGCAGCTGAGATTCCAATGAAAAAATCCAGTTGGCGCTTTGTGCTTCCACGGACACTTGAAATACTAGCAAGCGGACAAGAACCTTCAAACACTGGTATAGAAGTATCCTTAAGCAGGTTTGAAACTGGCGATCCTAATAATTGGTCGAGCGAAGAGTGGGCAGTGTTGGATGAATTTCAAAAACTGTTTTTGACTCGATTCGATCTTGTATATGATGAATTCCTTGATGATATCATCTGTATGTTCGCGACTGCTGGTTGGAAAATAGAAAGCTTATTCACTCAAGTTTTTGAATGGCCAACTGAAAAACTAGTAAAACAACTTTGGAAAGATTGGTGTAATTATCCTAATCCAGATATATGGATCACCGCTTTCTGGAGTGACGATGCAGCACCTAAAAATTTCTACTGTTCAAAAGAACTAATTGAAAAAATAACTAGTTATGCACTCGACGAAAGCACTCCATCCGAGCTTTCAGAGAAAGCAATTGCTGTTTCAGATTTAATGCTCATATACTCAAATTGATTTGAAAATTACGCGATAGTTTGAGTGTAAAAATTGTCCACTCATTTACTTTATAGCAAGAAACGCCCGAAAATCATCATTAGATATGGCCTTTGATTTTTTAGAGTTCAGCGTTACACCTTCACTTAGCGATTCAAATATATCTGTAAACATGCGATAAATAGGAAGTGGAACTTCCAAAAGTGATTGCTCCGACTCTTTTGCTTTTTGGTTTACTAAGCTTTCTATTTCGTAAATCATTGCTTGTTCTGAAACAAGCTCACCAACCAAGTCAGCAAAGACAATACTTGGCATTGTCTGTTTCTCTAGAATCCATTTCGCGCTCAGAGTTGCGCGCGCAAAATAGAAAAACCGTTTTAGTTTTTTCTTCTCCGACTGCTTAATATCAAGATAAGCTTTTTTGGCCATTGAACGATAATGGTGGTAAGCGGAGATAGGGCTAAAGGCTTTGCTCACCAATTCTGATAACTGTGCATATTGATTCGATTGTTTATAGACGATTGGAGAAACCATCCATTCCTGAATAACGGCATTGCCTTTATTCGCTAGGTTCAACGCCTTAACTAAATCCCAACCAGCAATATCCAACTCATCATTGATGGGTAGCTCGATAACATCTCGCTCATCGGTAAGTTGGAGATACCAATCTTTAGGATGAAGATAAATAAAACGCACATCATAATCACTGTCTGGTGATGGGAAACCCCAAGCCCGGCTACCACTTTCTATCGCCTGCAAAACGACTACGTCGTGTTCTTTTTCAATTTTAGCGAGGTGCTCTTGAACCCCACTAAACACATCAGGATCAATTCTCAAATCGGCTTTCATATTGAATCTTTACGCTTAGTTTTCATAGTCTCTTAAGATATCCTGAATCTTATTCAAAGCTACGTGAGCCTTGCCGTCTTGGTTTACTAAATTGCCCAACGAGCCAAACTGCTGTTCCAAGCATTCCATCAAGAGATTTCGGATAGCGTCAACTCTAGGTAAATCAGGTAATTTGCTCTTCAAATAGAACGACTCTAAGTCTGCTTCTTTACGCTCAAAATACTCTTCTAATTTTTCTAAAGACCATTCACCTCGACGAATGGACTTCAACTGCTCAGAATTCTTTGTTAGATCTAGAGTTTCTTCAACGAGTAACTGCTCGACTTCATTCAGCAATCGAACAACATGGTATGCAAACTTAACATCGTAGCCAAACTGTTCGACAATCGCCTTACGTTTACCTTCAGGATTTTTCGTGAGTATCTTATGCATTTGGCCATACGCGTAACCCTTAAAAGTAGCCCAACACCCTTTATGCAAGAACATTTTTCTGTTCTCTCTAATTCGATCAGCGATGGGTGTTGAATACAAGATACAGTTATCAGGCACATACAGACTGTCGATAATATTGGGGTTATTTTCCATCAACAAGCGAAAGTACTTAACGATAGAGTAGATCGTCATATCGTATACTCGACCTTTACCACCAAGTGCAGCCGCATCCTTTATATGATGCTTTTGAAACTGAGAAAACTGAATTTCATAGTCATCAAAGCCGAGGATTTCTCCACGCAAACTAGGAAAAATAACTTCTTTAGGTGGAATCGAAAAACCGTAGATATCCATATCTGAATTATCGTTGCTTACACCATAGGCAATTGAGCCCATCACAACCTCATATTGAATTCCATCGCGGACATGATGGGGTAGCTCGGGTAGTAATCCCTTAATAGCAAGTTGCTCTGTATAGCTTGGCATATCGGTATTTTTATTCGAGTTTAAAATAAATGTCGGCGTGCTCTCAAACGAGACCAGATAGATTAAACATCTTTACACCGGTGTCTTAATAATTCTATCGCATTAGTTTAAATAAACGGGCCAGGAGTGCCTGTTTTTGATGAAAAAGCGCTTATCTAGCTCGCTGTGATCTGAAAAATCATTCGGTAAAAACTGATCAATTCAAAAAAACAAAACTATCTGAACTAAATGCTGCTTTAGGCGCAATTCCTGCACATAATTCGATGTTATTAACTTGGCTGTAATGTTTGTGCTTTTAGGGTTTCAGCAGTGCCTTTAGAGTCTCACAAATAAACAAGCTTGTGGGACTTAGAAAATGAAATCAGCAAAGTGCCTTTTCGTTGCAAGTGGTCTTTTAGTCGCTTCGGGCAGCGCTTATGCCTTCGAACGCGGCAATATTATTGTTAGAGGAGGTATCGCCAATGTGGCGCCTGATGACTCATCCTCGAATATAGTAGTTGGGAGTGATTTAGGCTACGGCGTGACCGTTGATAACAATACTCAATTAGGCCTCAACTTTGCATATTTCCTGTCGGACAAATTAAAATGTGTACCTACTTCTTATTTTAACTGTAGTAAAAAAATGACGATTGAACCTTAAATTTTTAATGTAATTTTTTTGAAACTCAATCTATTATTTCGTACGCAAACCGATTGAGCTTCACCCTTTAAACTCATTCACTAATAATTAAAAATAACGCTATGAAAAACCTATACAAAAACAGCCGCAAATCAATTTTGGCAATGTCAGTTGCGAGTCTCTGTTCATTAAACGCAATCGCCAAAGACGTAAACGATGTTGCTATAGAACAACAGCGAGCAGAATTAAAAGTAAATACTAAAAATATGGGTTTCGGACCACAGTCGCCTCGGGATATCGACCAGGCAGCAGGAACGAACTTACGTAAGTTTGGCGTTGCGCCCAGCCGAACGAATATGAACCTGTGTAATATTCACTTTCATAAAAGCGCCGAGCACAAGGGTGGTGACTTCACGACATACGCTGGAAACGGCGACGGCATGGGTAAGGACACAGGCTACGTTTTCGATGGTACGTTGAGCGAGGCACAACTCAAGCCAGTAGCTGCGAACATTTGTGACGGTAAAAACGACCCACTAAAAGTTGGCGACACTATTGAGGTTCATTGGGTATACAGCTCAGCGCAAGTTAACGCTGGAGCAACACTTGGTGCCTGTCTTGCCGACAGCACCATGAACCCAGGTTTGAGGGTAGAAGGTCAGGTGTTCGCCCTAGCCAACGACAAAAATGCATTGAGCTTTGTTGAGCTGGCTGAGATAAAGTCAATTAATGGCTATTCACAGGCACCAAATATACCTACCAACACCGGCACTCCGGTTAACTATTTAGGTTCCACCACCGGACCGGCCTACAATGAAAAAGCCTCACCGTTACAAGTAAGCTGGAGCGTTCGACCAAAGACAGCAATCTTGGACATTAATTCGCTCGGCGAGTGGTGTGAAAGCAATGTTTTTAACGAAGACCATGCTCACGGCGTTCGCAATTTAGTAATCAACCCAGCGTTATTGTCTCCGATAAAGTAGCAACATTTTCGTTTAGGTACTAAGCAAAGCCCTCTAGGATGATCCCTAGGGGGCTTTTTTTGTATTGGATGGGTTCAGCTTACCTTCCTAGTATGGCTACCTAAGTAATTTTGCAGTAATTCCCGGCATTTTATCTTTGAAAAAAACTTCGTAGCGCATCCGGCTCGGTTACGGAATAATCGACTCGATAGCCGAGTTTCACTTCTGGAGCCAATGATGAGAATTTCTTCACTATTGAGAAATATTTTTTGAAGTTGGTCGGTAATTTCTGATCGTTCAGCAAGCATCAAATTGGCATCCCCTCTCATTTTTTCATCAATAACATCCCTCTTTACTGTAGCCATATTTGACGCATTTTCGCATCACTGCAAATTCAATATTAGTAATTAGCTCAACTTATTGGACAATATGTTTGACAAGACATCTAAAATGCTGGACATTTGTTCTGTTATATTTTGTAGACACACTAGGCACAGTCCTCTATTGGGCTGGCTATTAACAGTAAAACATTAATTATAAATAGGAGATGGCAATGGAACACAAAATTAAATTTGTTCGATTTTTTCTTTTCGCAGTATTTTTATTCTCTAGCGGATCTGCGCTAGCGGTAACGGGCGTTGCTCTGGTTCATGGCACCGGCGCGCAAACTAACGCCTACGATGACTATTGGCAATCCGATATGGTTGAGTCGATTCGACTAGGGCTACCAGATAGCAATAATTTGTTAGTCGTGAATTGTGATTTTGAACAATACATGTGGTCCGACGCGGCCGCGGGTTGTCTGGCAACTCAGTTGTACAACTTTATAAACGCAAAGAACATAGACGATTTGGTTGTTATCACCCATTCTAATGGCGGCAACGTTATGCGCTGGATTCTCTCGAACCCTACGTGGGATAGTAAATATCCGACTGTCATCAATGCGATACGATGGGTAAACGCGAGTGGCACAACCAGTGCCGGAACTCCCCTAGCGGATGCGGTGATGTCTGGGAACGTATTTGAATCATCTCTAGGCTGGTTGCTAGGGTATAAATCAGACGCGGTAAGAATGCAACAAACCAGCTGGATGGCGTCTTACAACAATACATGGTTATTGGGAACATCAGGCCGACCAAGCTTACCTGTAGGTTTTTGGAATATCGTCGGCTCAGACGTCGAAACCGCCATTTGGGATTCTGACAGTTATTGCGGAGGCTATTCTTTGAACTTGGGCCTCGAAATAACCAAGGCATGGCTGGACAGTTGCGCAGATGGCTTTGTTAACTGTACATCTCAAAATGCGGCAGGTTCTCTTTGGTTTTACGATACCTCGCAAACAACGGGTGGTGAACCTCTGAGCCACAATCAGAGTCGCCGAAAGTGCTTTAACCTCGACGTCATTTTACGTGACGATATTTAAGGAGAGATGATATGAAACATATTTTATTAATTATAATATTTGGTCTAGCCGCTAACTCATCAGTCGGCCACACTAAAAACGAACGAACTGTATCGCACGAAAAAGTGCAGTTCTCTCATCGCGTCGACTCTGAAACAACTCAGAGTCTGAAGGACATTGGCGTATCTCAAGACAGTAAAAGCTATTATCGTGAAGTTACCGGTAAGGAACTGAATCAAGGCGTTGAAGTCTTAACTGACGGTGAAAACGCCGTGATCAAACTGACGCCCGGCCAGCGAGCAACCACCAGATCAGGAGCCAAAGCGGTGGTACCTCAAGTGCCTTTCGACCTCGAGCTTTACAAAGGCGGCGAAATGCTTAGCGTACAAGACCCCAGCATACAAATGCAGAAAACCAGCGACTCGCTAAGAAACTCTTCCCCTCAGTTATTTAAAGATTCTGAGGTAATGAAGATCCCACAAGCGATGGGGCGCGGGAAATTTAAACTCAAAGCTAATACTAAGGCTAACGATGACGACCGTTTCGTGCTGTATGTATTGGATCAAAATAGCGATATTGAGCTAAACATAGACAGCCCTAAAAGCGCTTACTCTCAAGATGAGAACCTTGTTTTCACTGCAGCTGTTAGCTCTAAAAGGAAATTAAAAAATCCAACGATCAAAACCGTATTAGTCGCACCAGATGGACGCCGGTTTCCGATCAAAAACACAGGCAAGTCAAATCGTGTTGAAGGCAACTGGAAGCTGGATATCGATACTCAGCGTGAAGTCGGTGAGTTATGGTCCTTAGAAGTTGAGTCAACAGTGCTAAATGACCAACTTGTTGCTACAAAGAGAATTGCAAAAATCGCGTTGGATATTCACCCTGAAACAGCAAGCCTAGATTCGATTGCGACCAAAAGCGGGGCAATGAACTTACTGGTAAATGTTAAGCAACGCGGCCGCTATGAGGTTCGAGCGCTGGTGGCAGGGGTTGATGATAGTGGCAAATCAAAGCCAGTCTCTTTGACCTATCACGCCGAGTGGCTGGAGCCAGGACTACAAAGTATTGAATTTCCGATTGATAAGAAGCAACTAAAGGCGTCTAAGTTTCAAGGCCCATTCGTTGTACAGAGCGTTCAGCTGTTAGATCAAAGCCGAATGTCGTCGCTGTCGGTGCAAGAGGGGAAATGGATAATTGACTGAGCTAGATTGAGTTAAGCCTCAAAGGTCTGAGCCGACTTACGATCAGTAAGTCGGCTTTGCCCTTAAACCCAGATTATTCAATAGAACTCTACTACCTGTCTGCTCCCGACTCTAGGAGTCGGACTTGATATGTAAATCTCGCTGAGGAAACGGAATTTCAATGCCTTTTTCGGTTAAAGCGACGTTTATGTTTCGGTTCAAGTCATGCGTAATTGGTAAGCGCATTGCTGTTGAGCCAACAAATACTCGTGCTTCAAAGTTTAATGAACTATCGCCATGCGCTAGAAAAAATACCGCCGGTGCAGGCTCTACAAGTGTTTCCGGATGGCTGGAAACAACCTTAAAAATGAGGTCTCTAACCTCGTCAACATCGGATCCATACGCCACACCTATCTGTAATTTGATTCTGGTAATCTGATTGGTGAGCGTCCAATTAGTGACGTTTTCAGTAATGATGGATTTATTCGGCATCAGCACTTCTCGATTATCAAAATCGGTAATTCTCGTCGCCCGAATCTTAATACTTGTTACTGTACCTTCAAGTTCGCCGACGGTGACAATATCACCAACTCTAATTGGTCGCTCAAAAAGTATGATCAGACCTGAGACAAAATTCGCTACAATTTCTTGTAAACCAAAGCCAAGCCCGACACCCAGTGCAGCAACAACCCATTGCATGCTCGACCAGTTTACCCCGAGCTGACTAAGTCCTGTCACTATGCCGACACCAATCAATACATATCCAGTTATGGTAACTGCCGCATAACGAGTGCCCGGATCAAAATTTAGTCTCTCGAATACCGCAAGTTCAAGAAAGCCTCGAACGTTTGCGGCAACGACCACCCCACCAAAAATCAATGATATGGCGACGATAAGATTCCAAAGACTAACGTCACTTACAACCGCGACGTTATTGATATAGTGAGTGCCCTCCCATAAAACTATCTCGTCTACAATGCCGAAAGCCGGCAGCATAGACTTCCAAATTGCAGCGAGCCCGAGTAGTAATAGTATCGCAACTGCCACCTTTAGCGATTTAATCGATTCTTTTGAAATTTTCTCTAGATCAATAACATCGTCATTTAAGTGCTTAGGAGATGCGTCACCACTTTGATCGAGAATCTGATCTGATTTCCTTTCGGCCTTTTTCTTCTGTCGCTCTTCGGTAATTCGTTTAAACATCAACCTTCGATGACTGATCAAGAAAAAACGAATCCCAAGACTATAAATTACACCTGCGATTAAAAAGGCGATGCCCGACAGAAAGACTTTATCTTGTAGAGCGATTGCCGCCTCAAAATATCCAAATAAAGGCATAACACCAATGATGGTCGGCGCTAGTACAAACAGAACAAATAGGAGTTTCTGTAATCCTGTTGTACGATTTTTGTTTGATACGGTCGCCGCAATGCCACTGTGGGGTTTTAGAAAATAGAAAGCAAAAAGCGCAATTGATAATGCGCCGATAATGAAAGCAAAGCGGCCGATACCATATTTTATAATTAAGTCATCAGATGCAAGCGCAGCGGTAAACGCAAACAAAACCAATATCAAGACAACGGTAAACCAAAGCAAGTGAAACCGCAGCAATTCGCAGGCGGTATCTTTCCAACGGAAATGACTCTGAAAAACGCCATCTTGAACAGCTAAGGTTCTAAAACTATTCAAAATAAATAGTCCCGCAGCGACGGCAAAAAAACCTTTCGATATAGACAAACTAAACGTGCTCTCGGCACCCACGGCAATGGCAAAACCAAGCGACCCTATTAACAGCGGCCACGGAACGGCGAGCCCAAGACTTACCAACATCGCCAGCGGTGTAATTACATAGTTATCACGCGTTACGTTACCAACTAGTTTCGAAAGCCGATGAAGCTTACGCTTAAACGAAACACGCATCATAAAGAGACACAGTGCTATCACGCCAAAAAAAACAGACGCTAAGTTAAGCACCTGATAACCCTTCAACGCCGCCTTAGCGGTGTCATACCAGCCGTTAGGTGAGGTCAGCCATATAGCGTTGTCGGATAAAATAGCTAACAATTTCTCGCCATATTCAACCCTAGTCGGCAGCCAGAGTAAACGCCGCTGTAACACTCCACGCTGGAAAGCGGTTCGGACATGCAGGTCTTCGTATAGCTTTCGCTGCTCAGATTGCAGTTCGGCCGTCTCACGCGAAGAATTAACCAGTGATAGCAAAAGCTCTTTTCGTAAATTCAATAAACGAGCGGCCTCCTGCACAACGTCAGTCGTAGGATCAAGCTCACCGAAATCCGCTAAAAATTGTCTTGCTGATGTTTCGGAGTCGGCTAAATTGCGCAGCCGGTCTTGCCATAAAATTCGATTTAGGCGCAAGCTTATAATGCTTTCACTACTGCTTTCTATTTGTTCTTTAAGCTTCTGTAGGTTGGGTAAGCGACTCCCAACAATACGTAATAGATCCGCCGTATCGTCATTTAACTGCCCGGTTGATAGTACTTGCTCAATGGTTTGACCTGCGGCAGTAACCTTCGAAAGGTCTTGCTGTAAACCGAGCGAATTACCAGTTAAGGTTGTGTACTGCTCAACAAGAGCTAAGTGACGCTTGGCGAGAGCCTCGTTTTCAGTAGCCAGTCGTTTTAACCCCTGCGTTGCAAAGGCCTTTAATAGTGTTTTTTCAACTTCAGATACTCTATCGCTAGCCTCGAGAATTCGTGATTTTCCCAGTCGCTCCTGAAGTGGTTCGATTTCTGCGTCTAAATAAGTCAATCTTGCGTTAAGGTCTGCAATACGAGCAGCAAGCAGCTCTTGCCGGTCGGGTAAGGTGGCTCGTTCGGCAATCAGGTCGTCGACTGCCGATCTGCGCTCGCTTAACTGAGCCTCATAATGAGTCCTTGCTGCACGAGCGATAAGGTTCGGCGCGATAAGGTTCGGCGCGACAGGGTTCGGCGCGATAGGGTCTGAACCAACGTCAGCTATCGGCTTCGATTCCAACACGCTCACTTCATTGCGAACAAGCGTTAGCTCGTCAGAAATGGCATTGGCACGAACAACTAATTCACTCTCTTGAGAAAGAAGTGCTCTTAGTGATGCCTCTTGTGACTCTCTATCGGCTTGTAAGGTATCAAGCCTCGACTCGATAAACTCTGTCGATACGGCTTGGGGAAGCACTGTTTTTGGCTTTTTTTGGGTCGTTTCCAGATCTACAGCTAACTCTTTTATAGAGTCCTGGGCCGACGTCGCGACCAGGGTAAACGCCTTTAATGTTTGCGCTCGAGATTGCTGTTGCTCAAGCATCTGCTTGGCATCACCTAAAAGAGCAATAGCCGCCTCTTTTCTCTCACTACTAAGCTCTTGGTCGGCATTCAGGGCGTCGATGTCTTTGGATATACCGCCGATATCTACAGCACTTGCGCTGCTAAACGATGCGAAAAATAAGACGGCCAAAAAGATGACGTTGCGCACCAAAATGATAGGCTCTTTTCTAGTCATGTATCAGCCTGCATTGCAATATTAGTGTCATGGGAACGTTATACTCCCTGTTATTTTAATATGCCAGCAGCCGATCGCAAAGGTACGGTAAAGTTTAGCGTGATTACGCCTTTTGGGCGAGATGAGAAAGATCAAACAGTGAGGTGTCGCTAACTCACTGTCCAGCTCCTACAATTATCAAGATAAATTGCTAAGCGTTCTCTACAACTTCTCTAAAACCATTGCATGTCTCGGTCAAACCATGATCTCCACGATGCAACGCACCGCCGATTAAAAACATCATTTCAGCACCGTAGAAATCATGTAACTCGGTAACACGATCAAGCGTCATACCACCACCGGGTGTCGGAAGAATGGTTTTAATGTGCCCCATATCAGTCTGCGTTCCATCTACGATAGACCTACACTCATCTTTGCTAAAAGAAAAGCGGCCGCCATAGCTGGGAAAAATCGACGCATCAGCACCGGCAAGGCGCATTAACTGGCCGAATAATGCATAAAACGACAGACCATCATTCGGTGAGATTGCGTATGAACCGATGAATGAGGGGTGCCCTAAAATTGGCAAGCCAAGGTCGTCGTTATCAGCCAGAGCGCGCATCGCATCAAACCCAACCAGTCCAGGCGCTACCAATAACCCGCCTGAATTGCACTCTTTAGCGAAGCGCGCATCATCCATTAAGGTTTCAAATGGTGAGCTCAAACTAGGAACATAGCGACATTTATAACCGGTTTCTTGGTTAGCGCGTGCAACCGCCTCTGCACACAACTCAACTCGCTGGCGAAACGGAGAGAAAGGCTGGTTAGCAAGACCGTGATCGTCTTTAATAAAGTCCATGCCGCCTTTTGCAAACTCATAGGCTTGTTGCGCAAGCCCTTTGCTCGACAGCCCCATCGGTTTTAACGCGGTACACAATAACGCTCGTGTAGGCTGGCCTACCATTTTTCGTAAACCCGCTGAGCCGAATCGAGGCCCCTTAAAGTGCCCGAGTAGTGACTGGGGTAAGTTATCTAACTTAGCGATACGAATGTTTGGTTTGATACTTATGTTGCCAAAAATCACGTTAATCAGTTGTGGCAGAGTAAAACCCGTTACCTCGATTGCAAAACTAATAGTGACTTGCCAAACCTCAGACGCCAATTCTTTAATGTCTTTAACTTGGCCAATGATATGGTTTCGAATATCGTCGTCTGCACTAATCAGGTCAGCCGGAAATTCAATCGTTTGCTCGACGCAAATATCCTGCGCGATTAAATCTACTTCAGCCCTATCACCTTTTACCTGATAGATAACATCAAAGCGATCACCGGATAGGTTTAGATTGTTTACAGGATCGATCATTTTAGAGCCTCAGCGGTTTTCATATTAAAGCCTCAGCGGTTGTCACATTAAGAGCCTCAGCGGGTTTCATTTACAGAGCCTCAGCTTTACTGTCACCAGTAACATCGTCTGTTCTCGCTTCGATAAGGTCTGCTTCAGTGAGATTTGTTTTAATGTCGAGCAATGACTCAACCGCTCGAACCAATGAAATTGCATTCAAATTATATTCTTTAATCAGGTACTGATAACTTGCTCCGTGAGCATAGGTATCCTTCAAGCCTAAACGCACAAGCGGCTTAGCTATATTATTATCGGTCATTAGTTCCGATACCGCCGAACCCAAACCGCCAATAATACTGTGATTTTCTAATGTAATAACGCCGTGCTTAACGTCTTTAAGCGCTTCAAGTACCGCGGGGTCTGTAAACGGCTTGAGCGTAGAGATATGCAAATGCTTAATCGAAACACCTTTAGATTCTAGCGCATTAGTTGCTCGAATTGCTTCCTCAGTCATGACCCCTGATGTGAGTACTAAAACGTCTTTGCCTTGCTGGAGAACACGAGCCTTATTGAACTCCATTGGAGTATCAAACAAGCGAGGCATCTCGCCACGCAACATGCGCACATAAACAGGCCCATTAATACTATGAGCGACATCTAATACACTTTCGACTTCTGTTGCATCAGCGGTGTCAAGAATAGTCATATTCGGAGTAGCGCGCATAATGGCAATGTCTTCAATTGCTTGATGGGTAACGCCGCCTGGGGTAACAACGCCAGGCAAGAAGGCCATAAACTTAACATTTAAGTTCGGGTATGCAATCGACATCGCCAATTGATCGTAAGGGCGTCGGTAGATAAACACAGCAAAGGTATGAATGTATGGAACAAAGCCTTCTCTTGCCATACCAGAGGCAAAGCCCATCATGTTTTGTTCAGCCATACCCATCGAGAAATAACGATCAGGATAGGTATCGCGCCACTTACCAACTTCACATGAATTAGTTAAGTCTGCCGTCATTACAACGACTTCGGGCTTGTCTATTGACCACTCAATAAAATTTTCTACATGAGGCCTTACCACTAGATTATTTCTTACTGCAGGCTTGCTCATAGCGCTACTCCTTCAGCCATTTGCTGATAATCTTGTTGGTACGCTTGTTTTTCGGCCTCAGACTTAAATCGTAAATAATGCAGAACTGGCGCGTTGTTCAGCAAACGCGGAACGCCGCGTGCCGGGTCAGTATTAGCCAAGACAAAGAGTGGGCGACCATCTGGCTGCAATTCAGCAGGCGCATTAAGTGCCTCAAGGTCATGACCGTCAACGTCAAATGCACGAGCGCCAAAGGCGTTAAGCTTGCCAGCAAGGTCGCCAATCTGCATCACATCGTTCATAGCGCCATCACACTGCTGTCGATTAACATCAACATAGACACCCACATTATCAAGCTTGTAATGAACTAATGCTTGAACCGCCTCCCATGTTTGACCTTCTTGAAATTCGCCATCGCTCATCATGACCCAAACTCGACCTTGCTCTTTTCGTAGTCGTCGGGCTAGCGCGATACCGCCAGCCTGACTAAGTGCCTGCGCCAAAGAACCGGTTGTCGTTTCAATCCCTGGCGAGTGCTCAGCACCAATGAGTTCGACTGTACTGCCATCGGTATTAAACGCTTCAAGACCCTCGGCTGACATACGACCCGCTTCAATCAAAGCAACGTAAAGCACAAGCGCATAATGCGCTGGAGAAAAAAGAAAACGATCATACTCAGGGCCGACAGGGCCGTTGTAGGCACCACCGTTAAAGAACTCAGTATTTGAATGGCTTGGCACACCCGTAAATGGTTTCGGAATCATTGGCGCGTCACTTTTGCCCAGCTTCATCACCCGGCCATACATTAAGGCAAATAACTCGGCCGATGAACAAATTTGGCTTAAATAACCACCATTGTTTCTCATCACATAGTCAAAGCCACGAACTCGAATTCGATCAGCCATTTCTTGGGTTTCAGAAACCCAACTTAAGTCGCTCATAACGTTACTCCTAATAAACTTAGCTTTTAAAAAGAGCCGCTAGGCCTTCTTCATAGGGAGGATACACGATGCCTTTCTCGGTAATAATTCCGCTAATAAACTTGGCAGGCGTTATATCGAAAGCGGGATTGAAAACGTCGATACCTTCAGGAGCAACCCGCTCATTTCCGATCATGGTAATTTCTTCTGCCACACGCTCTTCAACCTCAATATCACTACCTTTAGCCATGCCTTGATCAATCGTCGACGTTGGTGCAGCCACATAAAATGGCACACCATGCTCTTTAGCTACAATGGCAAGGTTGTAAGTACCGATCTTGTTTGCGATATCGCCATTCATGGCAACTCGATCACATCCGACCACACACATATCTACATTTTGCGTACGCATAACATGGCCGGACGCCCCATCAACGATTACGCGATGAGCAATCCCTAATTCTTTCAACTCCCATGACGTTAGCTTAGAACCTTGTAATCTAGGTCGAGTCTCATCCACAAAAACGTTTACTTTTTTACCTTCTTCGTGAGCGATACGAATGATGCCAAGCGCTGTTCCATATTCCATTGTGGCGAGCGAGCCAGTATTACAGTGGTGAATAAAGGTTACATCATCAGGAACTACGTCCATTGCGTGATAGCCAATTGCTTTATTGGTTTCAATATCCAACACAGCCAAGGTATCGACCGCTAATTCAATCGCGTTGCAATAGTCAGAGGCATTGGTGATGTCGTCAGTCACGGCTGCATGAACTTGATCTAGAGCCCAGAACAAATTCACCGCCGTTGGGCGTGACTTGCGCAAATAACTATCAGCATCTTGCACTGCTTGCTTAACCACGCCTATGTCGTCTGATTTTGCGTTGAATGCCGCTAGAGCGAGGCCATAAGCCGCCGTTATACCAATCGCGGGAGCGCCACGAACAACCATATCGGTAATTGCTTGTGATAGCGATTCAATGTCCGAATAGTTGTTGTAAACAACTTCTGCTGGGAGCACTCGTTGATCAAGCAATCTAACGGCACTAGAATCAACAAATTCAATGGGTGTGATTTTTCGCATAAGAGCCTTCTTGTCTATCAATAATAAAAATA
The DNA here is from genome assembly GCA_017854775.1 of Gammaproteobacteria bacterium. Lineage (GTDB taxonomy): Bacteria > Pseudomonadota > Gammaproteobacteria > Arenicellales > Arenicellaceae > Arenicella. The sequence continues at coordinate 22,728 of JAFMHC010000006.1, forward strand.
GCTGACTCGATTTTCAGCAAACTATTTTGTAAATTTCTTAACACATTCAAGTATTTGACTTTCATCAATATTCATCATTTTCCTTTTTTCCATATTCATAGCACAAACATCATCACAGAAACAACATCTGGTTTATCCGCCGAATCAACTAGTTCAGAATAGGCATCATGCAACACAAGACCTTTACTCTCTTTTGATTACTTGAATTGAGTTAGAATACTTGATTTAGATAACCAAATTCGATTAAGAGTAATTGTGTGATCACATTTGAGCTATTACAGAAAGTAAGTCCAGCAGCACTGGAGTTGCGAGCGAAGCCTGAGCAATTGGATACGGCACTAAATCCTAATATTGATCGGATTATTGTAGAGGAAATAGTTGACCTTGAATCGACCACCTCTGATAGCCCTGCGACTATTCGAGCTGAGTCTTATCACTCTCGTTTTTTTTCTAATTCAGAACATCGTTTTAAGGAATTAGAAAAGAGTTACGAACGGCTAAATCGACCGCAAGATTTAATCGTGATGATATGTTGTAGAAATCATTTTCAGTTCCTAAAGCTTTGGCTCGAATCCTGTGATAAAAATAAAATTCCAGTGCGTGATCGAACGCTCGTTTTTACGCTAGATGATGAAGCTGAGTCACAAACAAAACTTCTAGGCCTTGAAAGTTATCATTTTGACGCTAATCGCTATGAAAGCGGAGGCCAGTCAGATAATTTTGGTGATCCAAACTTTAGTGGGGCTATGTTTTATAAGAACGCGGCAATTTGTGAAAGCCTTAAATTGGGTGCCAATCTATTGTTTCAAGATGTTGATCTGATTTGGCTTAAAGACCCTCTGCCTTTTTTGACTAAGAACGACTTGGAGTCCGACGTACAAATTATGTTTGATGGGCGGAATCCTTGGCACTACCCTTATTATGCTAACTCAGGCTTTATCTATATTCGCAACTGTAACGCTAGTAAAGCAGTATTCGAGACAGCATTTCTCAATACGAGCAATATTTTCCAATGTGGTGGTCATCAATCACCACTGAACAGAATTCTTCACCATTTTGTTATACACAATGTATTGAACTTGAAAATATTGCCAGAAGCGCTTTTCCTCAATGGTCATTTATTCAACCTCGAAATAGGTGTTCTGGAAAATGCGGGTGACTGGCAAAACAACGGTTTAGTTGTGCATTATTCATGGACTGGGAACTGTGGAGAAAAGACCAAGAAACTTGAAAAATTTAACCTCATTTAATCTGACTCAATATGAATGATAGAAAAACAGCATTAGTGCTAGGTGCAGGAGGCTTTATTGGTACTCACCTTGTAACAGATTTAAAGCGACAGGGTTTTTGGGTTCGTGGCGTAGACATAAAACACCCTGAATACTCTGAAACCGATGCTGATGAATTTATCATTGCAGATTTGAGCACTGAGGCAGGTATGGCTGCTGCGATGGATCGCATTTTTGACGAAACCTACCAGCTGGCAGCCGACATGGGAGGAGCGGGGTATCTCTTTACTGGAGAGAACGATGCCCAAGTCATGCGCAACTCATCATTAATCAACCTGCAACTTCTGAAGGCACTAGAGCATCATCAGGCAACGAAAGTTTTCTATGCCTCGTCTGCGTGTGTTTATCCAGAGCATAATCAAATGAGCTCTGATTCGCCGACTATTGCTGAAGATACTGTTTACCCTGCCGCCCCTGACAGTGACTACGGCTGGGAAAAACTCTATGCCGAGCGTTTGTATCTTGCGCACGTTAGAAATAGTTCGCTGGATGCCAGAATCGCTCGATTTCACAATATTTTTGGGCCAATGGGAGCGTGGGATAATGGAAAAGAAAAAGTACCGGCTGCTATTTGTAGAAAGGTTGCACAAGCAACAGAGGGCGGCTCTATTGATGTTTGGGGCGACGGCAAACAAACACGGTCTTTCTTATTTATTGAAGACTGTCTAACGGCGGTGCGTAAATTAATGGACTCAAATGTTGGTGCCCCAATCAATATAGGGTCATCTGAAATGGTGAGTATTAATCAACTGGCTGACAAGGTTATTTCGATTTCAGGAAAATCACTCACAATAAGTCATATTGAAGGGCCTCAAGGAGTGAGGGGCCGTGGTTCAGACAATCGATTGATTGAAGCGTCATTAGATTGGCGGCCACAAGTTCCGTTAAATGATGGTTTGCGGACAACTTATGCTTGGGTAGATAAAATGGCAAACATTGATTGATTAGTTCAGCACAGGGTTTGCAAGGGGTCATGTCAGTCAAGGTTCAGCTTGACGCGGTATTTTGTTTAGCAAGCAATCCAAAATAATGGGTTTTCCCTTAAGTAATCTCGGCCTCTGAAATGCTCAACAAGGGTCGGCTCTGGTAGCTCAGAATAAGTTTCACTATGAAAATATAAGTCCTGATCTGTTGCAAGCATATAGCCCCGTAAGCGATTAATGTATGACGTGAATGTGGATAGGTCTGTACCAACAAAGCGTCTCGCCGCTGCGCAAATTATTTGTTCTAAAGGACCGATCCATGCGTATGGTATTGGTTCTTTAATCACTGCCTCAACATCCTTCCAGCTCAATATTCTTGGAGCATTAAGGCCAATTGCTAATTCGTTAAAAATCTCTTCTCGATCTTCGTCAGTGGCGATATAGATAGGCAGGTTTTCATCAAATAATAAGCAGACATTATCACAAATCAATTCAGTGCCAATTTGTGTTTCTGTGTATTGAAAATCATTACGACGAACGTGCATAGCATCGAAAGATTCAACTCCAAGAGCATTGATGATCTTGTTTGCGAAGTGAAAAATTTCTTCATGGTAACGAATATGATGCTTAATGAAACGCCGTGAAATACTAGGTAAAGCGTCATCAGCGCTAGCTAGCATTGTGGCAACTGGACCTAGTGAACGATATTTGGTTGAGCATGGAAAATACAGTACGGGAGCTGCATTCATCCAGGGGCTGAACTCGACCTGTTGCCTAGAGTCGAGATAGGCTTCTTGCATGTGGGGGCCTGCTTGAGCTGACTCAATATCAGGGTAACAAATGACGGTGTCGTATGGATTCCAGCCAGGAATTTCAGTATTTTCGAGTAACCATAATTCCCAAGCTTTATTCGTTTCAATGCAGGTTTCAAGCCATTTATTTGCATCATAAAATTCCGTTGGAATATTCAGATGTGTCTTTGCTGCATCAATGAATTCAGTCGTACTTAGTACTGGGATGGCTTTGCCTAATGCGGCCGTGTTGAAAAGGTCGGAAAATTCGGTGGTTCCTCCCTGATGTTCTTCAGGGAGTGGGCCATGATTAATTAGGTACCATGAAGAGCGTGGAGGTAATACGATAGTTCGACCGGTAATTGCGGCTAATGCTGCAACGTATTCAAATGCTAAGCGAACATTATTTAGACCGCCATGATCTGCGTCAAACAGGATATATCGATTTGCTCGCGACTGCGGTAGTTGACCCTCTATTAATGATTCATTCCAATATTCGAGATTATTTTGAAGTAGGTTTGGCATAAATAGAAATTGATTATGTTCGCGCTCAAGAGAATAATGCTAGGCGAGCAACCTTACTATATTCACCACATTGAATAAACATAAATAGACTATGGTGCACCTATGAATAGTGGTTTTGACGAAAACAATATGAACATTCAAGAAGGTCACTTGGGAGGTTATATTAAGAGCAGTCAAGAAATAGCGCCCTCTGGCTTGGATATTTTCCATGGTGATCCCGAAACATGGAGCCCATCACTATGGCTATGGTCAATGAGCGCGCTTAACATCCGATCTGTTCTTGATATTGGTTGTGGTGAAGGGCATTGTGCTGCGTTTTTTCGTAATTATGGATGTGACGTGCTGGGTATTGACGGTAGCGAGCTGGCACTGAGGGATAGTCAAATTCCAAAACACCATAGGCAGCATGATTTCACCAAGGGCGCCTACCTTCCAGATAGACAATTCGATATGGTTTGGTGCTCAGAATTCGTTGAGCATGTTGACGAAGAATACACACATAATTTCCTGCAAACCTTCACTTTTGCGAGCCGATATATTCTGATGACGTTTGCTGAACCGGGGCAAGTAGGTTGGCATCATGTTAACTGCCAAAAACAGGCTTATTGGGAACATAAACTAGACGGTGTAGGTTATCGGTTAGACAATCAGCTAACCAGTTTTGCTCGTCAGGCGGCTGGCAGTGGCCATTTTTTACGTGCCGGATTGGTGTTTCAGAAGAAATGAATTGTGCGCCTAAGGCGTGACTTTTTTAAGGCTGCTTAAAGCGTTGGCAGATTTACCATATTCCCAGTTTGATGATTGCTTAATGCTATCATTGGCCGCAATGTTAAAGGCATGAATGCTTGAATTTAATATTCATTCGTTAAGTCTTATTAGAAATGACAAATAAACAGTCCTAAAATATGATTTATACCGTTGTTTGCACAGATACTAACGATTACATTGATTGGCAGTTTGAGCTGCTTGAATACTCATGGAGCCGGATTCATCAACCTGGCAAGCTGATTCGCCTCGTTGCTTGCGACGATGATGCCGACCTGCCGATCCATAAACATGCTGAAGTTTTTCGGACTCGCCCTACAAACGTACACCCTGAGAGTGGTGATGTGTATGTTTGTTATAATCGCTTGTACTCGTTAAAACAGTGGCTTGAGGAAGAAGATATTCAGGGCAGCATTTTAATTGTTGATGCTGATGTTGTTTTTAGGTCACCGGTTAAGACAACCGTTCAAAAAGGCCAACCGTTAGGGCAGCATTGGCTTGACTACGGTTTGGGGGAAAATTTTAGAGCAGCGCTGGAAGGGTCAACCGAGGTTGATCTCAACACCTTACAGCCCGTGACTTGGCCAGCATTGATCGATGCCGATGATTTGCGCGAGCTATTACCTCGCTGGATTGAATTAACCGTTTTAGTTCGTGCACAGCTAAAAGGCCAAGAAAGCGACATGTTTGCTTTTTTAGTTGCTGCGAAAGAACAAGCCTTGAAGTTTGAGCTGGGTACAACCACGGCCTTTATGCCTTGGCCTGATGAGCAAGTAGCGGGGGCTCCAATTATTCACTATTGTCAAATAGTTGAAAAGGAAGATGGTAGCCACTTATGGTCTAAGCAGCGCTATAAGCCTTGGGAAAGAGTGCCTCATGCCGAGTCGGCCAAGTTGCCTTATTGTCGAGACCTTATCGCACTAGTCGATGAATTTGCACGACTAAAAAACTTTGAAGCTGAGCATCATTCGGATACCATATTTATTGCTCTTGCTTCTTACTGTGAACCAGAACTGGTCGACACCATTGAAAGTTGTTTACAGAACGCGCGCCATCCAGAAAACCTTCGATTCGGTATTTGTCATCAATTCGACAATACTAATGAACTAACCAGTGAAACTTGCCTTGACCAATTTTCGCAAGACACACGTTTCAGATATGTTGTGTACGACCATAAGCAATCGCAAGGAGGCTGTTGGGCGAGAAACATTGCACAACAGCTTTACGCTGATGAGACCTATACTCTGCAAATAGATGCACATACACAGATGATTGAATCTTGGGATTCAATCTTAATTGAGATGTTGCAATCATTACCGTCTAAAAAACCATTAATTACCCAATTTCCGCCGCTGTATTCGATAGAGAAAGGAACTAAAGAGTTTAGACATCTCGATGACTTATCTCAGGTTAATACAGCGATAGCAGAGACTTGGACTGACGATGGGTGGTTACACCATCCTCAGAAGTTGATCCCTGAAAATAATACTTTCCCACGTTATAACAGAGTGTTATCTGGTGCTTTTGTATTCACCACCGGCGAATGGAATGAGGTAGTAAGACAAGATCCAAAACATTTTTATACAGGTGAAGAATTTGCCTTGGCCGTCCGGTCGTATACACATGGCTACGATTTATTCGACCCAAGTCAAATTGTTTGTTGGCATCGATTACACCCTTCTGCAAATCGCAAATATTGGGATGACAATAGCGATGACAAGTCCGCGTTTCGGCATAAACAGGCGATTGATCGATTAGGGCTACTGTTAGATGGTGACGTTGATAATGAATTAGGGCGTTTTGGGTTAGGTAGTGAACGTAGCCTAGAAGACTATAAGCAGTTCTCAGGCATTGATTGCATTAACAAATCTATTGATGCTGATGCGGCTAACGGCGCCCAGCTTGTTCCTAATACTGTTGAATGTAAAGATAACTCAGTCGAACAACATCCACCGCTCTGTGATAATAATACGATGATTGATGTCACTATACATTTAGCTCATAAAGAGCCGATCTTAGTTAGTTGCACAGAAGACACCCCCGTATTGGTGAGTTTGTTTCAAGGATTAAGAAACAGGTCTGTAAGGCCCGATGATGTGATTTACCTAAATATTGGAGATCAAGACTCTATATTCTTCAAGCAGTCGCAACTTGTCGCAATTGAAACGTCACCTACGCTGAGTGATGGTTTTTTCAGCGAACTAGCGGCTCTCAACGACGCTGCTGTGGCTAATCAAGCTATTGCTGAATCAGAACAGCAGATATTTTCATCAAACCAGACTATTCAAATACCTTCTGCACAGACTCCCTCAGTATTAGGTGGAGAAATAAGCGACGATTGGAAAACTTGGATATGGCACAACGTGGGGCGCGGCTGCTCAAAGGACGATATTTTCAAGCAATTAGTCGAGCACGGCTTTCCTATGAATGTGGTGAAGGTTGAGCTTAATTACGAGCCATCCGTACCGCTAGACCAAATAGTTGTGGGCGAATTGACTCACCAAAACGAGTTTGAGTATCAAGCAAACTCAGTGGCATGCCAAATTGAAAGCGACGAGCTTGAAATTTATTCGATAGATAACTTTTTAAACCAACAAGAATGTCAGCAGTTAAGTGAGATGATCCTTGCTAATTTGCAACCCTCAACTACCGTTGCTAAAGATGGTTCAAACAGCGGGCGAACCAGTAGCACCTGTTTTTTTGATTTAAACAATTCGCAGCATGGTTTAGCCGTCAGTATATCTGAGCGAGTTTCTCGTTTAATTGGCATCAACCATAATTACGCAGAACCTATTCAGGGTCATGTATACAGCCCAGGTGAGGAATATAAGGCTCATCAGGATTGGTTTGAGCCAGGCACTCCCGAATTTGAATCTCTGGCTAATGCAGCAATGGGCGGTCAACGCACTTGGTCGGTTATTATTTATTTGAATAGCGTTGAATTAGGTGGAGACACTGTGTTTGAGCGTGCTGGGGTGACCGTGCACCCAGAGCTGGGCAAAGTCGTATTTTGGAATAACCTTACGGGCGATGGGGCCCCTAACAGAAACGCGTTACATCAAGCCTGCGCTGTTGAGCAAGGTCAAAAAATCGTTCTGACACTGTGGTATCGCACTTTTGGTCAAGGCCGGATGTATACGCGAGAACCCTATGAATTGGTTCCGACATTCACTGAACCTGGAATTCAATTAAAAACAATGTCTGAGTCATTATTTCAAGCATTGTCTGGATTTTATCGAAAGTCGCAATCGAGTGATTTTCGAGATGAACATGTTGATGGTGGCTACCTACAGAACAATACAGGGAACAACCCAAGCTCATTAATTACGCTCCCAGACAATCTGCAACAAGCTGTTATTAGTGAATTGTTGCCGGTTTGTGAGGAGTGGAGTCAGCAGGAGCTTGATTGCACTTCTCTTTATGGCATTCGTGTCTACCATCGTGGCGCTTCCTTGCGAATGCATACCGATACTGGGCGATCGCACATAATCAGTGCTATTTTAAATATAGCGCAAGACGTTGATCAAGATTGGCCATTAACGATTGAAGACCATATGTTTCGTCGCCACTCGGTCTTTTTAAAGCCCGGAGAGATGCTTTTATATGAGAGTTCAAGGCTTGCTCATGGACGCCCTGACCCACTGCAGGGCAAGAGCTTTGCCAATCTTTTTGTGCATTTCTGCCCGAAAAACTACAATATCCCCGAGCTTGTTGAGTCTATGAAGGAGATCGAATATACCTGAGGCTTATGTAGTACACCCACCAGAACCACCAGAGGGAAGATTAAATACGCTTTGGTTGCTTCCATTAGCTACTGTTACTTGCAAATCACCACCAACGATCTGGCCAGATACCGTATAAACTGGATACGCATTATTGGCTGTATTAAATGCAGAAAATACAACAGCAGAGAAACTGCTTCCATTCCAGGCTGCGCTTTGAGTTACAACACCTTCAAGTGTCACCTCTGCGATATTGCCTGCAATACAGACATTAACATTAACCATACCATTTGGTGATAAACCACCTGTACCTGGAGGAGCCGCTGTCGTAGGTGGCGTTGTCGTTGGTGCTGAAGTCGGTGAGAATGTCGTAGGTGCTGAAGTTGGTGAGAAAGTCGTTGGAGCCGAAGTCGGCGAAAATGTCGTTGGTGCCGAAGTCGGTGAAAATGTCGTTGGCGGTGAAGTGGGTGCTGAAGTAATAATGGTAGGCATGATGATATTCTCGAAATTATTTCTATTTCTATAAGACGGTGAGTGCTTGTGCTATGGCTATACAGGTATTGGGCCGGTGCCATTAAAAGTCAATAACACGCTCATTTGTGCGTGAGCAGGCACTACAACAGATTGTACTACTGCATTTGTCCATTTACTTGGGAGCACTTGACTAGCGCCAATTACGCCGCCGCCAACTAAAATTTTACGTAAACTATCTCGTTTCTCTTCGCTCATAATCTTTACCTAGGTATTGCTTGTACTCCTTCAAGTAATGCACCAAAGAAGTTATAGTTAGTCGCTCCTATCAGTATAGATAACTTAGTTCCATTTTGGTATTACATATTTGATTAAAAACCTATATGTACATTTCAGCAATAAAAATTAATATGAACCTTCTCGTTCTTACAAGCCCAGATCTACTTTCCAGCCCATTAACAGCGTTCATGGCTAAGCAGATGTCAAACCACATTGGACCAAGCCGCATTCCAATTCCCGGTTTAGCGTCTTCATCCATTAGTTATAAGTTTAGAGAGCTGCACAATCGACTACTCAAGGAGCAACAAAAAACATGGTACCAACTGGCTTCCACGCCACATGAGCTTTTGAAAAAAAACGATGTCGTCGAGCAGTTAAACGATATTGTTTCGAAACTCGGAGACTCATCATCGGTCATGATTAATGACCCCCTGTTGTGCTTCTTCTTACCACTATGGGAATCGCTGGATGAGTCGCTTGTGGTCGCGTTCTACTATAGTGACCCGCTTGAATGTGCGATTGATTTGCAGAAAAAATGGCGATTCCCTTTGAGCTTTGGTCTTGCGCTGTGGGAAAGTTATGTCTTGGCGGCATGTAGAAATATTAACGGCACGCCACATGTGCTTATGTCAGCCAATAAATTACGACAATCTGGGACAACACATCTGCGCGCTATATCCAAAGAGTTCGCAGCTCTGGGCGAAACAGACTTAAGTAAAAGTATTATCAAATCGCTTAAAGACCTGCCAGAAACGCCTACATTAAATGTGCATTCTGCCGCGCAGTCTGAATGGCTGCAATCACCCCAATTCGAAATATTCAAACTTTTGGAACAAGGTTCTTTGCAATCACTTGCCCAGCGCGACATTTCTTATCAAAGTGCCGATATTCTAGAAAAGTATGGTCAGTTAAGGGCTGGATTTGAATTGACACAAAAAGCGCTTGAGGATACGCAAGCCAAACTTGCACGTGCCGAACAAAAACAGAGTTTACCGAATTTTACTGATTCAGAAGCTGAAGTAAAACCAGAACATGAAGTAAGGCTAGATCATGGCCAACGTTCTCGGGTAACAATTCATTTACGGGATATCCCTTCATTGAAATTTCATTGCGAAGCAGACGCACCAATATTGAACGTGTTGCGTGATCATTTAGTTAATAACACACATAACGAAATGATTTATTTAAACTGTGGTGAAACGCAAGCTGACGAAGCCATTTATTTTATGTCTTCGGATCTGCTTTCAATCGAAATAGAAAACGAAAAGTCACACTAACTCGACGGCTGATATGGATCAAATTTTTGTACAAATCGCGTCATATCGCGATGCTGAATTACCTAGAACAATAAGAAGTGCTTTATCCGCCGCCAAATATCCAGGCAGAATAACCTTTGGAATTTGTTGGCAGTACGATGAGACAAGCTATCTTGATTTGGATGAGTTTGTTGACGATCCTCGCTTTAGCATTACTCAAGCATACTATGAAGACAGTCGAGGCTGCTGTTGGGCACGAAACCAGACTAATTTGCTCTACAGTGGCGAAAAATACACTTTGCAGATTGATGCACACACGAGGTTTGCGCGTGACTGGGACGAGCGGTTCATTAGCATGCTGCAAATTCTAGATAGTGAAAAGCCAGTGCTTAGCACCTACCCTGCACCGTTTGAATATGTAGACGGTATTGAGCATCGTTATTCAGATCGAGGCATGCAACGCTTGAGTATGAATCGTATGCGTAAGAATTTAACGACTATATTTAAGTCAGAGATTGTTGTCGATCGATCACAGCCGGCTCCCAGCCAATTTCTAGCGGCGGGTCAAATTTTCACATACGGCAGTTTCTGTGAAGAGGTTGAGTATGACCCTGAGTTGTATTATTCCGGCGAAGAAATTAGCCTGTCGGCGCGAGCATATACTCACGGCTACGATTTTTATTGCCCGAATGAAGATTTGCTTTGGCACTTGTACCAACATTCAATGCCAGTACACAGCGTTGATCATCAAGATAATCAAAATGATGCCGCCATCGAGAGACTGCATACTTTGTTTATTGAAGATCATACTAAACTTGGGAAATACGGTTTTGGAGAGGTGCGTTCGTTAATGGACTATGAAAAAGCGGCTGGCTTGGGTTTTAAGGAGCGATTAGAAAGAAAACCTATAAAAACGCATCTGAAAAAGGCTATTAATCTAAACCTGTCAAAAATTGAAGAACGTGCTGACTATGATTATTGGATCTTTACACTGCATGACATTGATGACCAAGAAATATATCGCAGAGATCTAAGCCCTGATGAAATTCCATCGCATGAATCATCAACAATTGAGCTGGATATTGAATTAGTTGATGAGCCCTTTAGTTATGGGATATGGCCACATACACCAACGCATGGTTACCTTCCCAGACACTTCGAAGATTTACGATTTTGTTGATTTTGAGTGCACTAATCAAAGACATCTGTATTTTCAAACAACCAATCTTCGGCTAAGACAAAGCTTTGCGCACGCTGGTAATTATCTTTGACCCCGGCCATACGACTTAAATATTGCTCTTGGGTTAATTCCCCAAGAATTTTAAATAACTCTTCCAGCGTTGAAAAATGAATGATGCCATCTGAATTAAAAAAGTCATCTATTTTTTTCGTGCCGTAGTAAATTGGGATAGTGCCGGTCACAAAGCAATCAATAATTTTCTCGGTAAAATAAGTGTCTATTACACTGTTTTCCACCACCACTTGAAACATGTAATCTTTAACGCTGTCCAATTTGTACTCAACGTAATTACTTGCAAGAGAGCCGTACAAATCCATTCGAACATCGTTCAGCAATGCTCTGCTCCAGTTTTCACGGCTCTTGCTATAAAGGTTATAAATAGCGTGTCTCATTATATGGCCTGACACGTTCATTTGTTTTTCTGAAGAAATAAATGAGACAAGTTTGGTTTTGTTATAGAGCTGAAAATCAGCTCGTTTAATCAAGCAGTTACAATGAGGGTAAAAGGTGGTTTTTTCTGGAAACTGGTCAATGAAATCTTGATTGTGAGTGAGGATGCGATCAAACACATCAATGTTATTTTCAAGAAACTCATAGGTCTGTGGCGCTATATACCGGGATTCGACAATAAACGCTATTTTTTCCGCACAGTCATGGTTTAGAGCGTGTGTTAACTCGGAATCAGTATAAAAAACTTTTTCATCTTTGCCTGGTTTTGGGTGGGGGTCTGAGTAATAACACCTGCGAATATCCCACTCCATGTGCTGCGAGTCATTGATTGATTCCCAGGTATATTTAACCCAATGTAAATGCGTATATAGTTTGAATTTTTTCATTCTTTTGTTGATTCTAGCTCTCTCTAGTAAAGACCGGCTTAAGCCAACTCTTCAACAAGACCTAATATTGAGATGCAAAGTCAAAAATCATTTTGGTCTCTTGGTCAAAACATGCATACGCAGCACCCTGCTCCGCAGCAGGCAGTGTTCCAACGTAATCCCATAGTGACGTGAAACCTGCTGGGCCTTTTTCGCTACCATGCCAATAACCGTTACCCCACCGATAGATATAACTTGGGCGTAATGCCGTTCCGTAATAAGTACCTTTGCCTGAAGCTTCTAAGAGTGAATCCCTAAATTTCAGGTCAAATGCGAGTTCAGTTGTTTGTGGGTATCCCCCAACCTCTTCAAATAGCCTACGAGTAAAGCGCCAGCTCGAATGAAAAAAGCCGTTTGTGTCTTCAGTTTGAGCGCATCCGAAAGCTTGGTTGTGAGTATTCCAAACCTTTTCTGGAATATAGAATTCACTCTGTTTTTTCAAGTGACATTCAGCCACACTGCTTAAATTCCACGGTAGAAAAATATCATCGTCTTCCCAGACTGCAATTACGTCACCAACACAAAGACTTATCAGCTGATTGAATTTTTCGGGCAAATTAGGAAAACGAACGTTGGTTGAAATCACTCTCCAGTTTGCACCCTCGGATTCACTAAACTGGTTCGCATCATCTAATACGATAAGTTCACAACGGTCCTTCGGATAATTCTGGGCCTCGAAACAGGCGATCGCATTGCGAAGTAACTCAGGTCTTTTGTAAGTCGGGCAAACACATGAAATAAAAGGTAACGACATTGGCCATTCAATTATTGGTAAACAATTAACTTAACGAGAACTCAAGAAAGTATACAAGATAATCTCAATGACTTTATTGAAAAATAAAGACGCTAGCTTAACGAAATTCAATTGAATATGACTATTTTTTGCCTTAGAAGTCTTACAAATGTATATTTTGCTTGCTTTTCAGGCATATAGAGGGAAACCAATGAACTGGAAAATCCATTTAAGTCATTGCATCTTAAATACGTTTAAGTGGTGGGGCATGCGCGGTTATTCGTCTCGTCCCTGAGACTTACACCTGCGGCTGTTCAATGCCCTCGCGATGACATTACAAACGCACGACTATGTTTACTTCCGCATACTATCTCTACCGTATTAAACTGTAGCCAATCGTTTTTGTTGATACGGATACTCAGATTCTCGATGCTGAAACTCTAGAATAGCGTTTTTTATGATTCGACCTTCATCGATGTTAATCGCTCGACGAATAGTCTCATTTAACGCCCAGCTCGCGCGCCCTTCCACCACCGTCGGCAAATGAACAATCAGAGCCGCAGAGATTGAACGTGAGGCGCTTTCCCAAAGGTAGCTTGGAGTGTGATCAACGGCGTAATAGTCTACCGTTTCAAATTTGAACATCGGATCTTTAAAGGTCGTTGGTTTGGCAAAAAAGAAGCCCATCCCCTCATCACAACTTACGTCAATAATCAGACTATTGGGCTTAAGGCACGAGCTTTCCGCCTCGGTGACATAGTCAATGGGATTCTCCGTTTCCTGAAAAGTGCCGTTAACGATAATGTCAGCTTCACTGATCAACTCCGTCAGCGGCTGAGTAGTTCCATCATGCTCTACTAACATCATACGGGCTTCACCCTCGCCACCCTCACATAAGCGAATGTAATGACAATCAAGGACTTCTTCACGTACTTCGTGATCGGGCCGCTGTATACAGATTGTAATGTCTCTAAACCCGTGTGCCTTTAACGCATATATTGCACCTCGGCTAACCGCTCCAAAACCAAAAATAATGGTTTTACGCTGGTTACCGTAGTGCCCGTCGATACCCTTAAGCCTTAGCGCATGTAGTACCGCGCAATAACCCGCCATTTCGTTATTCTTATAAAATGTGTGTCGTCCAATCTGGCCGGTTGGCGACCAGACAAACATATCCTCAAGCGCAATCAAGGTCTGCTTGCGATCAATTGCAGCCTGGGTAATTGCCTGCTGCTGAACAGTGTGGGCATAGCCCCATAATATTCCACCTTCACGCAGTTCCTCGAGGTCGCTCAATACCGGCTTACAAATAACTACATTACCAAGCTCAGCTAGTAGTTCGCTGCGTTTAGCTATACCGCCAGTCTGTGCAATAATTTCCGCGTCGCTTACGCCAAATGGCAAGCCATAGCCTTCCTCAAATACTAGCTTTCGACGAATTGGCTCAGGGATACGGCACAAATGATCAGGATGAATAGGAAAACGTCGTTCATCCTCTTTTCTCGAAGTGCCGATGACTCCAAATGTTGGATTACTCATGCTAGCTGCCTTTTGGTTGAAACGCGTGAAATTTAGATGATGAAAACTCAGTCTACGGCATTTTCTGACTCACACTGACTTATCTCGCATAAAAGCAGTTATTTAATTCGCCGATACCCTGCCGCATAAACTGTTACTCTAATTCGTGCTGTTACTTGCCCTGCCCCTAAATACGCGGCCGCTCATTTGCATCAGTAAATTGAGCCACGCGAGTTCTCTTGATCTTTTAATAAGCCGAGCTATTTGAGACTTCACAGCTAAGACCAAAGCTAAGACAGAAGCTACTTGGTTCTGTTTCTAGGTCGTAGCACCACAGCACTGTTGTCGACTATAGGCCGCCAATGGCAATTTCACCCTATCGCTAAAACAGGTTTACTACACGATGAATGATTATGGATTTCTTTCAATTGTCCCGCCTCTGCTAACCATCGCAGTAGCACTGTATAGCCGCAATGTATTGTTCGCACTGATTACTGGTATCTTCAGCGGTGCATTAATCATTGCAGACTTCAATCCGTTCTATGCCGTTTTAGAGGCGATGGAAAATCAGGTCTTAAAGGAAGTTACTACCGGCTCTCAAGTACAAGTGATATTAATCATTTTTGTGATCGGCGGTTTTGTCAAATTGCTTGAAGTATCTGGTGGCGCTGCGGCCTTCGCAAGCAAGCTTACACGTTTCGTTACCAGCCCAGCAAAAGCACAACTGCTGGTTTGGCTATCAGGTCTTGGTATATTTTTCACCGACTCCGGTAATAGTTTAATCGTCGGGCCACTGTATCGCTCAGTGTTCGATCAATTGAAAATCTCCCGCGAGAAGCTGGCCTATATCCTCGATACCACTTCCGCACCGATCAGCATTTTAATCCCATTTATTGCTTGGGGCGCTTACATCACCTCACTGATCGACAAAGCCTACACAGAAATCGGCCTTAGCGAGAATGCATTTAGCGTGCTGCTTAAAGTTTTTCCGTATCAGTTTTATGCATTTCTAGCACTCGTATCAGTTCCAATCATCATATTCATAGGCAAAGACTTTGGCCCTATGCGCAAGGCACAGGAGCAACTTTTGGAACAACTCGACGATGATGTCGAGTTAGATAACGAAGCAAACTTGAGCGAGAACCAAGCCGCCTCTGAGCATGTCGGAGTATTTCTCTATCCATTAGCTGTAATGCTGCTCTTGATTGGCGGTTTGATTATCTGGCACGCCACTCACGGCGGCTTGTCTAGCACTCACATATATTCAACCTTGGCGATTGCCTATTTGGCGGCGTCTTTTACCTGTATGGAAATGATGCGCCGTCAACAATCGGTATCCTATTCCGACTCGCTGATGATCTTCATCAAAGGCGCAGAATCACTAGTCTATATTTCTATTGTTCTGGTGCTTGCTTGGTCTTTGAGTTCAATTACCAAAGACCTAAATACAGCGCAATACTTGTCCTCACTTATTAGCGGAAAAGTATCGCCGCTGTACTTTCCAATGATTGTCTTTGTTCTTGGTGCGATAATCTCACTGACCACAGGGTCCTCTTACGGCACCTTCGCGATCTTAATGTCGATAGCAATTCCGGTAGGGTTTGATATGGGAGCGTCAATGTACTTGACCATTGCGGCGGTGTTAAGTGGTGGGCTTTTTGGTGATCACGTATCACCGATCTCTGACACCACGGTGCTCGCGTCAGCCGGCGCTGAGTGTGATCATCTCGCACATGTGACAACGCAGGCCGCTTATGCTGGGGTGACCGGTTTTGTAGCACTGATGGCTTTTGGATTGGCCGGAGTTTATGAGTCGCCCTACGTCTTACCAGTTTCAATTATCGTGTTGTTTATCGTGCTGTCAGTTCTTATGAAAGTATCGAACAGAGAAAACGCCAGCAAACCGGACAACTTACCTTAGTGGCTTAGGTTTTTTTACGACTTAGGTTTCTTTACGACATCGGCTTCTTTATAGAGAAGAGTAAAGCATTCTGAGCACCTTCGTGCTAACTAATTGAACCTGATGACTAGCCTCACTCAACATCATGCTCATGCTCATGCTCTAACAATGATTGCTTGATTCTACAGATAACTCAGTTGCAACGCGTCGGCAATTGTAGTTATACGATCAGCTTAGACACTAATAATTATTAGTCTGTTAGATACACTATTCACCAAATTTGACTCATAGAACGAAACCCTGAGTAAGGCTAGCTATACGTGTAACCAACGAATGCGGCGGAGCTCAGCAGCATGATGACTAGCATAACTAAGTACATCGCTGAAATAATAACAACAGATGGAATAGTCGCCCAGCGTGAGCGTTGATAAACCACTCGCATAGAGCGGTAGATGTAGTAAGGCACATACAAATTCCACAATAAACCCAGAGGTACGCTAATACCACCTGAAAACGTCATTCTCAGCTGTATCGTAAATAGCCCTGCGATCAACAATGAATAGAAAACGGCCTGCGCTTTAGATTTCGAAAATTTCTCTAATAGAAAATCACGCAGATACCGATAGGCATATAGTACGAAAATCAGTGTAAGTCCCAAGGCAACAGAAAGCTCAAGTGATGGCCAGTGCCGGGTTACTTGAGACACCATTGTGGTGAAAATTATTACTGCAAATAAAAATGCGTGGTTATGCAGAACGTAAACAAGGTGTTCAACATAGTACCTCCCACTGCCTAAATACAAAATTTTGAATAGCAGCGCGACAAACGGTAAAAACAAGAATAACGCTTTCGGCAACGGTTGCATAAATTTGCTAACAACCGCTTGTTTGTTACCCGCTTCAATATCGCTTCTTATAGATGCTATTGCTTTGCGGATATTTTGTTGAATCTGAGCATCGACCTCGTCAGAGAATAAGCCCGAGTTAAAAGTGAAGGCTTGATCCACTTCAGAGCCTGTCCCAGGCGTTATACTTTCAGCATCACCGATAAGCTCAACTTCAGGGCTGGTTTTTAGGTCGATGAGCAACCCATCTTGACCATTAAGTGAGCCAAGGTAAGCAAACGCTAGAATACTGAATAGCAGGTAAAGACGAAGCGGCGACATGTACTTCTGGCGCCGACCCGACAAATAGGCCGATGTTAGTTCGCCCGGCTTAAGCAATAGAAGGCAAAAACTACGCCATAGCTTCGACTCCACGACAAAGACTTCATTGGTAAACTCACTTGTCACCGATCGGATGCTCGGCACTCTGGGCTCCTCTCTTTGTCCACATACCGCGCAAAACCGCCCTGTTAGTTCGGCGTCACAGTTTGCGCATGCTCCATGCTCAGCCAAAGCAGCTTCAGCAACGGACAGTACTCGACGAGTGGCAGTGAAATTCCCTTGAAAGGCGAGGTCGGCCTTAGACCGCATCTGCTCAGCCTGGTGATTCAGGTAGTCATCTAATGCCGCCTGACTAATTAGCCGATATTGTACACAGCGATGTTTTTGAGATTCATCGTCAACATCCGGAACAGACGTGGCCGCAGAAATAAAGCCAGGAATTGCCAGCATTTCTTCGGTGTGTTGGTGTAACCATTCGTCAAAACGGTCGATAACGTCTACATCAATACTCAAATTGACTTCGTAAATTACACTTTGAAGATTCTCGGCCAAATTTTTTTTGATAATTAGTCTAGAAGATAGACTTACCCTAGCACTATATCAACGGCGTTTCATTGTTGGATTGCATTAATGCTCGATAGTGCCTAAATGTTATGCCTTAACTCCGCAGGAGTTACCCATGACTTTTTCCACATCTGAGCGGCAGTCCTTACCCAGATAGATTAATGGCGAAGCCAAAAAGAGCATCAGCCCAAAGATCCGCTCATTATTAGTAAGTAAAATTTTGTCGAAAATTCGTTCGCACCGGCAACACCTCGCAACAAAAACGAAAAAGGCCACCCGAAGGTGGCCTGCTTTGTTTGAATGGTGGGGCGTGCGCGGTTCGAACGCGCGACCACCTGATTAAAAGTCGACCTTTGAGACTATAAATTTAATATAATCAATGACTTATAAGGCTGATTAGTTATAACAGTTATTTCTTTAGTATCAGCAACTTAAGCCAATTTAGGCTAATTTACGCAAACTGAGCACTGTACCTAATTTGTACCCATTTTGCTGAAGCCGTCGATACAGAACTCAAAACTGAGCCGAGGAAATCGATGCTCCACCTCACAATTCTTAGAGCCTAGATTCTATGATTGTCAGTCCGCCTTTTACGGACATTTGAGTATTTGTAGTTTTACCACTCATGAAGTGGGCATCGGTATAGGAAAACTGCAAGTATTATTGTCGCTCGTGCAGTTTAAGACTTAGCTCGGTAGCGTGCGGGTGTCTCCGGATCTTGTCGTAGCACTACAGCTCTATATAGTCAAAACTTTGCTCTAACAACAGCCTCTGAATAGTTCAATCAACTTTCAATTTTCTGCCGTTGCACTTTAGACATTTCCTCTAAAGCGGCATTGCCAAGTTAGCTTCTATACCCAAATGAAATCACTTCCACAATATTAAGCAATGATGCTTACCCAAACAGAGAACCTATTTCTCGTAAAGATTCTATGATTCTTCGAAGAAATAAAATGCCGAGCGAGATTGAATAGAGTGTAAACAGTCGCGTGTAAACCAGGAAATCGTTGAGCTTGAATAGTAGATTTAAACTTCCTCATACCTCGTTTTCGAAGAAGAACGTCTACGCCCTCTCCGTCTTGATCTACATCGCGCCACAAATAATATTGAACGCCGTTTATCTTGACAAAAACTTCGTCAAGATAAAACGCATCACCGAGGCCTTTGTGTTTTTTTTCTGTGCTCTCGAGAAAACTTTCATCCAAATTTATTACACCGTAGTCGTATCGCTTCGAGGTTCACAACCATGCCCCGTTGAGCGAGGAGATCTTCAACGAATGGTCCGGCACTCCGACGATGAACTAGGTTAAACCGAAAGCATAGCCAGACGGCGTACTAAATTATTTCTGTGGGAAGCTGGGATTGTTTATAAATGCTGGCTCAAGAATTATCTAATAAGTCGAGTTAATTTGGCGGTAACGTGCGTCATTCTCGACTCAGGAGTTTTCTTTTACGAAACGACCTATAGCGGTGGTAACTTTCTCGGCCTGTTCTAGATGCGGCGAGTGCCCAACCCCATCCATTTTCAACACAGTTAGCTGCTTGGCTGACTCATTAAGTTTATCAATGAACTGCACATCAAAAACACGATCCTCGGTGCCCCAAATAAGCATAGCTGGAACATTCAATGTAGCGCTTCGACTTGGCCAATAGTCGCTGTCTTGGATTTCACCAACTTCGGGCAGGTTGGCTCGATACCAATTTATATGAGCATTAAAACGCTTTACATTACCCGTGGCGTTTAACATTAGCAGCCCCTGTTCAAGACTCAGATTGCCATTTTCAACTAAGGGCAAATAGAGGTTTTTCCAAAGGCGTTTGGGTGCCCCTAGTACTTTGAGTAAAAGCGGGTTAGCGCCTTTTAATTTTTCAACATAACTCGACGCCGCTTGCTGAGACGGGCTTTTCAAAAGAAGGTCTAACATTAAGTTCTGGGGCGGAGCGCTAATACCGATCACACTTTTAACACGCCCAGGGTATTTCTGAGCGAAGCCAAAGACCATGGCGCCACCCCAATCGTGACCGACTAAGTGCACCTTCTGAACGTTTAACTTCTTGAGCAAGGCGTCAATATGCTCTGCCATGTTTGCTAACTTATAAGAATCTATGTTATTTGGTGCGCTGGATAAACCAGCGCCAAGACCATCGATAGCGATAACTCGATAGTTGGTACTTAGGCCCTCAATTTGATGGATAAACGAGTACCAAAATTGTGGGAAGCCATGCACAAATAGAATTGTTTCGGCGTTAGACTTCCCCGCTTCAATGTAATGAAGGTCTAGCTTTTTATAGCGAAAATACGACTCTGTTAGTTGCGCACCTGACTGTGAGTTCAGATTGGCAAACTCAACCGCTGGGTCGGGCTTGCCTACGCCAGATTCTATCGGGATCATAGACCAAGAAATTCCGATAAGTGCCAGTATTGCTAACAATGCCAGCAACCAATAGAAAACTTTCTTCAATTTCTTAAGTATCATGGTTTTTACGTATTAAAGCCCGACCGCGCTAACTAATCTTCAAGTGCATAGGCGATTACATATCCGCCTTTACCGTCGACACCTTGTGAGTCTAGGTAGGTTCCACTTCTAGGATCTCTTGGGTAGCGCCAGCTAGGGTTGGGTACGGTAACAATCAGATGCTGCTTACCGTTTTTTTGGGATTGATAGGTCATAGGTTGGGCCTGACTATTGCCAGGCAAACCCGCAGACCACTTAACTTCACCACTACGAACATCAAAGGCGCGCACGGTGCTATCCATCGCGGACGACATAAATGTAAGGCCACCTCGAGTAGTTAGAGTACTGCCTTGCACAGCAACGCCGACGTCAAAAGGAAGCCCCGAGCGTATGCCAAAAGGTCCCGCTTCTTTCATGCTGCCTAGAGGTCGACTCCAAAGCAACTCACGGGTATTAAGATCGATCACGGCTATGCGAGACCATGGCGGTTCAAAACAAGGAACTCCTGTGCCCAAACGCGACAAGAATGGTTGTGGCATGCCGTAATAGTTAATGCGTGCATGGTCGTAAGGGTTATCTGGGTCTGGGTCGCGAGGCTCAGGTATCGGGGAGTCCGGATTTAATCGTACAGCGGGATGATTTTCCCCTAACAGGAATTTAGCAATCGGGCCCGCTTTAGCCACTTGTTCAGGCGTGAATAACATAAGTCGATGAACCAACAGCATCGGAGTCGCCACCAGTAGACCGTTGTCCGCATCCACAGAGACACTGCCCCAGTTAAAGCCTCCAAAGTTACCTGGGGCAATCAACGTTCCGCCAGTCAGAAGAGGCCCGACGGCAGTAGGTGGCGTATACATTCCATCATAGCGGGTCATCTTATACTCAATACGGCAGACCATCTGATCAAGCGGCGTCAAGCCCCACATATCTTTTTCATGTCGATACGGGTGGAAATTAGGCAAAGCTGATACCGGCTGCGTGGGAGAAAGATACTCACCAGCTTCTGGATTTTGCGGCGCGGCTTGTTCTTCCATCGGAAAAACCTGAGTGCCATCACGTCGATCCAACAGGAATATATCGCCCATTTTGGTTGGAACCGCCACCGCAGGTACGCGCTCACCATCGCGATCGACGTCTACCAACACAGGCTGTGCTGGCAAATCATAATCCCATATGTCGTGGTGAACGGTTTGATACTTCCAACGTGCAGCTCCAGTAGCTGCGTCAATTGCGACAACACTGGAAGAGAACTCATCATCAAAAGACCTTCTTGCTCCACCATAATAATCTGGAGGAGGATTTCCGGTAGGCGCGTAAACTAAATCGAGCTCAGAGTCGTAGCTCATGACTGTCCAAACATTGGGAGTCCCTGGTGTATAAGTTTCGCCTTCTGCAGGTTCACCGTGTTCTCCAGGGTTTCCAAGGTCCCATGCCCAAACAAAGTCGCCGTTCAAAACATCATAAGCACGTACTACCCCTGAAGGCATTCCTAGCTCTTGTGTGTCTGCCACCATACCGCCAACTACCAATACATCTCCCGCTACCAGCGGAGGTGCAGTTACTGAATACTGATAGTCGTGAGTTATCCCCATTCCTTTGGTTAAGTCGACCTCTCCATCTTCGCCAAAGTCGCTACATCGCTCGCCAGTCGAGGCATCTAATGCAATTAACCGAGCGTCTAAGGCACCGATAACAACGCGTTTTGAGCACTCACCTGTATAATCTGCGGGAGCCTCGTGATAACCAACACCGCGACAGGTTTTCATATACTGGCTTTGAGAAGACAGCTGTATTTCAGGATCATGACGCCAGATTTCTTCTCCAGTATCACTATCAAGTGCGATTACAATATTATCTGCAGCGCAAATATAAAGATGGTTACCCACCTGCAGTGGTACTGATTTAAAAACCTCGCTAACGCCAGTGCGGAACCGCCAAACTTCTTTTAATTCGCTGACAGTCTCAGTATTAATTTGATCAACTTCAGCAAAGCGCGAACCTCCTGCACTGTTGCCCCAATGACGCCAATCAATAGCAGGCTCAGCCTTACTTACCTCACGCACCGTTCCGGTGCCGTTTTGAATGTAACCTTGACCAGCGGCAATCGCTAATACCGCAACCGTTGCAATGCTTGGAATAACTATCCATTTCTGTGAGTACGTATCTGTATTTCCTTTACGCTCAAGTGACTTATGATACCAAGGCGTTACGAACCAAAGACCTAAAACTGCAAACATTGCCACCCGTGGCAATAGCGATAGAAAGTCTAAGTCAGCTTCGTAAATAGCCCACACCAACGTCGCCGCAAGCAAGCCGCCATAAACTTTTATAGCTCTGGTGTCCCCACGTATCAATGACCACCACGTGACAAGTACCGCTACGCCAGCTAATACGTAGTAAACACTACCGCCTAAATATGCAAGATAACCGCCTAACAAAACACAAAGGACTCCAAACAAGGAGAGGAAGGTCACCAGTAACCAGTGCGCGATTCGTTGCATCATCGTTTAATACTCTGTGTTTGGATTTGAGTTAATAAGTGAAGGGCGCTTTATTACATAGGGTGAATTGTATGGCCACCATCTAAAACAACACTTTGACCTGTCATAAAATCGCTTTGGCAAGAGGCAAGAAAGGCCGCTATGCCTTCCATATCTTCTAACTTACCGATACGACCAATCGCGGAACGTCGTTTAGCCGCATCTTGAAACGCTTGGCTGGTCTGAATGGACATTTCCGTTTCAATAAAACCAGGCAAGATTGCGTTCACTTGTATTCCGGCCTGGCCTAGCTCAACCGCAAGCGCTTGAACCAAGCCCCGCACTGCGGCTTTGGTTGTTGAATACCCCGCAGCACCTCCTGTACCTACGAGTGCAGCAACGGATGACGTAACTACCAACTTACCACCCGTTTTATGTTTGAGCATATAGTCTGTCACTGGCGCCCAAGTTTGCACCACACTCATCAAATTCAAATCAATTGTCTTAAGCCAATCAGCACGACTGGTCATATGCGACATGCCCCGAAAACCTCCGCCACCTGCATTCGCAAAACAAGCATGCACCGAACCAAACCGTTCAATAGTTTGCTCGAATACAGACGCAATATTTGCTTCATCTGTTACATCACAGACAAACGCTTCGACGTCACCGCCCATTTCTCTGAGTTCAGCCACTGCAGTCGCATTTTTTCGCTCGTCTCGCCCCCAAATTGCGACCTTAGAGCCGCACTTAACTAAGCCACGACCATATGCCAAACCTAAACCGCCGTTGCCACCGGTTACGATCGATACTTTATCTGATAAATCAAACATCTTTGCTCCTAAATACCATTTCCTGAAAAATTCTTAGATGAAACTACACTTGTCGATACCACTTTCTGAAGGCCAATAAGATTGCCATCTGGGTCACGACCAAAAACAATATTGCCGCCCAACATGGGAACAATATCACTAACTATTTTTCCACCAGCTTTCTCGAATAAGCTACGAGCCTTATTAATATCTTTAACGTCAAATACGATCATGTTATAGCCAAGAGCATCGAGCGGTCGGGGCTCGGCCGGCACCTCTGTAGGGTGGCTAACGTACTCAATTATCTCGAACTCTAAGTTACGTACTTGGAACCAAGACATCTTGATCTTACTTTCGTCCAAACCTGAAACCATATCTATCTTTTCATTAGAGAAACCGAAGAAACGGCCTGCTCGACGAGGATTTGGCTCTTCTAACAGGACTGAATAAAATTTCACTATTCGGTCCATATCTGTGGTCGATATAGAGACATGGCGAATTCTATAATCGTTCTTCGGTGGCTCAGGCAAGTTTAAAGCTGCTACGTCCACATGCTCTACTTCAAACATTATGCCGTCAGGGTCTTTCGCATAGGCATACGAGACTGGATTCTTCGGGTTCAACTTAACCATTTCGGGGTTACCCATAGTTGACGCTCCGCCCTTTAGAAACTTCTGATACGAACCAGTCACTGCGTTTACTTGATAACAAACATGTGCGATGCCAGGGCCATTAACGGGAACCGGCGATTGTTGTAAAGCGTCGCCTTGCTCAGAGTTGAATTGCATAAACAGAAGTTGTGTATTGACACTTCGCATTAGGCGCGACTTTATGTTGATTGAATCGTCTATTTTTAAAGCGATAGAAAGTTCGTTACCTATTCCATCGCTAGCAACTGCAGATAAATCAGCCGCTGATGAATACAAGGCTGCCGAAGACTCTATATCACTAACCGTCATTCCAACGAAATTAACGCCATCTATGACGGCCCATGCCCTGTCGAGAGGCTTAGTGCTGACGGTAGGAAAGAATACTTGCTTAACAACAATCGCAATTATGACGGTTGATACGGCGATTAATAATTTGGTTTTCACGATTTATCCTCAAAATTCCCAAGCGTCAGAAACACTGAAAGGCCTTGGAAACAGTAGGTTCTGGCAGTTGCTTAACTCCCTTACAAGGGTAAATAGTAACATTTAAGTGAACTAAAGGTCAATTAAGTTGCTTTTAATTGTCTTATTTGGCCCAATGTGCCAATATAAGTGACTGTTAGTATAATTAAATGCAATTAAAATTATCAAAATTTAGAATGAGGAGATAAGAGAATGCGTCCAATTAAGAAGTTTTCTAGGAACAGGCTATGCTTAAGCATTAGTGCGGTTTTGTTGATGTCATCTATGTCTTTGCACGCACAAAATGCGCAGCAAGACGACAACACAGGCACTCTCGAAGAGCTAGTGGTAACCGCTACCAAACGTGCCCAAACGTTGCAAAGCACGCCAATTGCGGTTTCGGTCGTCACCAGAGATGACATCGATAAAGCTGAAATCAAAGATGTCTTTGACCTGCAAGCAACCGTCCCGTCACTACAGGTTGGTCAAGGCTCAAGTACAATCGGTGCAGGTTTCGTGATTCGTGGTTTTGGCGGTATTTCGAGTAACGCTGGTATCGAACCATCGGTAGGTGTCTTCATTGATGGCATTTATCGCTCTCGATCATCTGCCCAAATTTCCGATTTTTCCAATGTTGAGCGTGTAGAAGTGTTACGTGGTCCACAATCGACATTATTCGGCAAAAACGCATCAGTTGGTGTAGTGTCAATACTAACTCGCAAACCTGAATTCGAATCAAAGACTGATCTGTCCGCTACCGTTGGCGACAACAGTACGATTCGATTAAACGGTAACTTTACAGGCCCAATTAGCGACACAGTCGCCTATCGCGTTTCGGCAAACATCAATAAACGAGATGGATACGCTACTAACCTCGAATCCGGCTCTGATATCAACGACCGTGACCGCTGGGGTATACAAGGACAACTACTTTACGCTCCAAATGATGATCTCAAAATTAGAGTCATCGCAGACTACGATGAAATCGACGAGAGCTGCTGCCTAACGGCAAACATTGTAAGTGGCCCAGTAACCGACTTTGTTGTTGGATCGCTTGGTCGTTTTGTTGACGAAGACCCGTTTTCTTTCAACGGCTTTTCTAATCTTGATCCCGTCAACCAAATCGAAAATGCTGGCCTATCAGTACACATCGATAAGACGCTGGCGTTCGCTGATTTCACATCGATCACGTCATACCGAACCACTGATTCGTTTACATTCAATGATGCCGACGCGACGTCTGCAGACATTGCAACTAGCTTAAACACTGGCGACGTTGAAACACTTACTCAAGAATTCAGATTAGCGTCGAAGGATACGGCCTCTCAATTCAGCTGGCTGGTCGGGGCCTCGTATTTTGATGAGACAATCGACTTTCCAGGAGATTTTTTATACGGCAACGACTTTCGAGCGTTTGCAGACGGCCTCTCAGGCAATGGATTGACTCTTGCTGAAGCCGCATTAGGTCTGCCTATTGGTTCTACATTTGGCCAATCTGGCCAAGGCCCAAGTGAGCAACGCGGGCAAGACAATCAGTCGTTCTCTGTCTTCGGTAACCTCGACTGGAACCTAACTGATCAGCTAACTGCTACCGTTGGGCTAAGCTATATCGATGACCAGAAAGAAGCATTCCTAAGCCAAGTAAATACTGATGTTTTCTCAGGCTTAGACTTTGTTGCTCTAGGTTTCGGTGGAATCCTTAGCGGCTTTGGAATTAACCCCCGCGACCCTGCTGCTATTGGCGCTTTTGCCGCTGCGAACCCAGGAGTGTTTGCGGCGATTCAAGCTAGCGCACAAAACCCAGCGACCAACCCTCTTCTTGGTCTAAGAGGGTTGCAATTTAACCCTCCGTTTCTAGATTTTCCAAACTCAGTTGAAGACGGAAAATCGTCGGATGACAAAGTTACTTATAACGTAAGATTGGCCTATGATGTAAACGACAGCGTCAGCGTCTATGCATCTTACGCGACTGGTTTTAAAGCGACATCGTTCAATTTATCGCGTAACTCGCGACCGTCCCCAAGCGATTTCATTCCAGGATCTCCGGTTACAGGCCCAGCATCATCTCCGATTCGTGATGCTGGTCTTGCGGTTGCTAACCTAACCACTGGCACTCGATTTGCTGCCCCGGAAGAAACCGAAGTGTTTGAACTCGGCCTTAAGGCACAGTTCGATACGGTTAGTCTGAACGTTGCAGTGTTTGACCAAATCGTAGAAGACTTTCAATCAAACATTTTTACTGGCGTGGGCTTTGCGCTTTCTAACGCTGGTGAGCAATCAACCAGCGGCGTAGAAATTGACGGTCGGTGGGCAGTTAACAACGCTCTAACGGTATCTTTTGGTGGTGCTTTCTATGATCCTAAGTTTGATAGCTTCGTAAATTCGCCAAGCGGTGATCTTAGCGGTGAGCGCCCAGCTGGCGTGTCTCGTACATCGACTTCACTCGCATTCAACTATGACTTCCAAATTTCAGACATAGAAGGTTTTGTCCGAGCTGATTGGCAGCATTCAGGTGCGACCAACTACACCGACAACCCTAGTCTCCAACAGCTAATCGGGTTTCAGCGCGAATTTGATTTGGTCAATGCGTCGATCGGCTTTACTTGGCCGAGCAGTACCAGCGTGACTCTATGGGGCAGAAACATCTTAGATGAGCAATACATAACTGGCGCCTTTCCAGCAATTGCACAAAGTGGCTCAGTATCGGGTTTTGCAAATCAACCAGCCTCCTATGGCGTAACTATTCGTCAGCGCTTCTAAGCTGGCGCTAAGTTAGACGTAGTTTGCTACCTGGGCTTTTCACCTTCCAACTCGAAAAGTTCCGGTAGCATTTTTTTGCCGGTTCGATTAGCGTTTTAACTCCCGTTGGCGTGTAAGGTAGTCATTACGAGCCGCAGTACAGGATCCAATGATCATACTGACTGTAAGATCTTCGAGCTCGTCCCTATCCACCTTCTCTCTAAGTAAGTACTCACCAGCGGACGCCGGCAAACCAAACGATATGTCGGTTGCAGCTCGCGCTATGTGCATTGGCATATCAAAGTGCTTGGAGACAATCGAAGCGAGGTAATCAACCGCAGCTTTGCGACCGTAGTCGGTAGGGTCATGCATGTTTGATACGCTTGGCTCCGACTGCAGACGCTCAATAATTAGCCCTCTCTCATCTATATAACTGAGATACTCATGCGTAATATTACGCACCAACTCTTCAAACGTTCTAGCATTCTCAGCGGCACTAGCCTGTAGCCGCCTGAGCTGCTGAAGCTCTCGCTTTAATAGCTCTTTCAATAGATCGGTCAAGCTATCAAAATACTTGTACATCAGAGACTTGCTGATGCCAGCATTTCGACTTATCTGCTCCATAGACAAATTTGATATGCCCTCGCTGGCAATAATTTTCGCCGTGTTGTCGAGTATCATCGACCGCCTAACCTTTGGGCTATATCTTTGCCTAGTTTTTTCTTGCTTAGTTTTCACTTTAATCTTGGACCTCGAAAAACAGTGGCTAGATTATAACAACTAATACGCGTTAACCCTTACATTACGCAATGATAAAAAGAAGCAAGCAATCGCAGCACTCATTAGGTTTGCGATAAAGGCCACGGTAACTGCTCTTAGCCCCTTTTCAGTCATTACCGAAAATGTGTTTTCTAAGTGTTCTTGATAACACCATTACCAAGTTCTCATCAGTAAAGATAGCAGCAAACTGCAGCATATAATGATAACTGCTAGAAAGTACTGAAGTTTCTAAATCATAGAATACGAGATTCATTTGAACCTTTCAGCTTCATTCTGGAAGCCCAATAATATACATTTTGTATAGTGAACAAATCGATTGTGCGTAAAAGTTGTGCGTTAACTCCGCAGGAGTTATCCATGACTTTTTCCACATGAGCGCTGTAGATCTTATCCACATAATTTCACGACTATGGCGAAGCCATCAAAAAAGGATCACTCCAAAGATCGTTCACTGTTGGGGAGTGAAATTCTGTGGGTAAGGTCGAACCAGAAATGAGTTTGTTTTCGCTAACCTAAATAAGTGCATGTCACATCAATTCGGCCATGACCTAATTCTTGAGAAATGATTAGCCTCGCCTTCAAAACTAGTTCTTGCTCTAGTTGAGTCAGTGTTGGTTTTTCACCGTCACATAACATTGGCGGCATAAGACCGTTACTTAATACAATGTAGCGCTGCTGTGCATAGTAATAGCGCAATCCATGTGCCTGCCTAATTCCAGCAATACCCAAGTGATGGTCTCTATGAGAGAGATACTGTCTATAAGTCATCTTTGCGGGAATTAGCGATGCATTTTGATTTAGCGCTCCAATCTCTTTAAGTAATTCTCGTTGACCAGCAGTGGTAATAGGGATTGATCGAGCGCGGCCTCCTTTAGTCCAAGACTTTTTAAGTTCAACGCGGTCTTCTTTGATCGCCTTAGCTGGAATAAATTTGGCGGCCTCCTCTCGTCTCAATCCGAATTCTTGCTGTAAGCGAAGACTAATCTTTAGGTGGTCAGGCAACTTACTAATTTGATGGTCGGTCAATTTAAATGCTTTGTTGTAGCCTGGCAGCCGTTGGCGGTTTGGTATGCCGAGCGCTCTATTATCTTTTGGAATTACCCCCGACTTATTGATCTTACGCGCCCACCATCTCAAGGTTGCCATTCTGTTTTTAATGGTGCCAGGGGATATCAATTTGTTGGTCGACTTTGATGGCTTGGTAAGCCAATATTCTACAAGCGCTATAACATGCCTAGCCCCAAGCGATTTAGCACCCATATGTCTGTAGCCCAGCTCTTTGAGTTGTTCGGCAAACAGTTTTAGTTGCTTCTTTCTTTGCGCTTGCGTGCCACGAGAGCCATCGTGGTTATGCTTGCAAAGGCCTAATAATTCATAAGTTAATTTGTCCATAACGATTCTCCGTTGGTTAGTGTTAATCCCGCAGCGGATTCAGCAAGCTGACCCGTGGATAAAGCGGGAAATTAAAGTCGCTCGTTACACGACTTGCCAATTGGCTCGTTATGGAATAGCCACAACGTACTACGTAAAACCAAAATGATGGTTAGTCATAGGAACCTCCTAAAGGAAAGTAAATGAATCAGGCACGCGCAAAGTGCCCTGACTCTAGTTGAGCTTAATGACAAAAAGCCCGCTGGATAAATGTATCTACACCGGATGGTTTGATACCTGGTTGGGTAAATGGCTTAGTAAAAAGCACATTAGAAAATCGCTTGTGGAAAGCGTACTAGCTAAAAGCGTAGTTGGTGCGCAAGCTTTGCGAAGCTCACTAAAAATCCCCAGTGGACGATGCTCTCAGGGGTATACATCGATGTTGTATTTACCCTAGCACAGAAATTTCGAGATTCAAAAGATTGTCGATGAATTCCTTGTCATCCCATGGTCATCCTATAATTAAGGCTAATTAGCGCCTACATGCTAGCGTCGCGCGCCCCGTCATTACCTGTTGTAATGACGGGGCGCGCTATCTCAGTTAGCAAAAATCTTAAACGAGTTGTACGTGTAACGTCTTACCGATAGCCTTAGCGGCGTTGTCTAACGTGTGCAAAGTCACTGACGCATTCGTGGGGTCAAGTAGCCGATCAAGCGCTGAACGACTTGTATCCATAAGCTTAGCCATGTGCGTTTTTGAGATGTTTTCTTTTTCCATTTTTTGTGAAACCTGCCAAGCAACAACACGTTTAATCGCCACCGCGCTTACCTCGGCAGAACCACCCGTTTCTTCGAGTAGGTCATCAAACGATGAACCAATGTGTGCATTCTTTTTAGCCATGAGTCACTGTACCGTTTTTGGTACATTCAATCAAATTAGGCATGAGTCACATGAGTGGCCTTGCAGCCCGTTCACTACAAGCCCCAAGCCTTCGGTAAAGCTCAAAATAAATACTAGGCGCTGCGCTGCAGCAGAATTTATTTTGGCTTAGGGCTGTTGCGTTACCTCCTTGCTAGTGTTTGCGCCTATCGGGATTTAAGCAGCTCACGCTGCGCGCTTCACAACTAAAACCCCGTCGAGCTATTTTGATAAATAATACAAAATGTATTAATATGTAATACATTTTGTATTGAGGAATAATTATGCCTAGAAATACCAGCGTCACAATTGGTGAACATTTTTCCAGTTTTATCGACAGCAAAATCGAAGAAGGCCGTTTTGAATCAACTAGCGAAGCGGTTAGAGCGGGTTTACGTCTACTCGAAGAAGACGAAGCTAAACTGACAGCAATACGCTCAAAGCTAGCCGTTGGCGAAGCTCAACTTGATCGAGGTGAGTTTGTAAATGGTGATGAATTTATTAAAGAGCTGATCGCCAAACGTGGCTAACTATGTGCTGTCGCCAGAAGCGGCAAGAAGTATCGCGGAGATCGATACCCATACTGCTAAACAATTTGGGCCTAAGCAGGCCATACGCTATTTAGAAAGCTTATTAGACCGTTTAGAGTTTATCGCTGAAGACCCACAACGGGGAATGCACCGGCCTGAACTCAATGTTGATTGCTTTAGCTACTTTGTTGGTTCTCATACAATTTACTATCGGGTAGTCGCAGAGCATGTCCAGGTTATTGATGTACTTCATCAATCGATGGAACCTTCTCGCCATCTTACTAATGTAAATAGGACTAATGGTTGAGCACTAGCTACTAAATTATGAGCAATGAAAAGATAGAGTGCACTACTCACGGAATGGCAGACGCAACATTCGTATGCCAACATTTAGTAAAAGGAGAAAAGCTAGGTTTTCACGTTAGATATGATCCCGAAATTCCAGATGAGCTATGTCCTGACGCGTGGTGTAACCAATGCGAAGAAACTCTAAACTCTGAAGGCGAGTGGAACGAAACGTCCGAGGCATTCGCCGACATAAAGCTTCTTTGCTCTCAATGCTACGAAATAGCAAGAGATAGAAACTGGTTAGAAGATAGCGACACCTTAGATAACCTTATTTGTTCCAGCTTCGAGTATGCAGATGAAAAGCAAAGGTCTTTTATTGAAAAGTTCAAAGTAAATGACCACGAACGTTGGGACTGGTACCAGGAGACAGGCAAGCTAATCTTCACTCATGACGGTAAACCACAGGTTGAAGCAGACATTCATTTCTCAGGTTCTTTTTCTAGCAAATCGAACACCTGGATGTGGGCGTGGGCAAATCAACACCTCAATGAAATAATTAAAACTCGCTCACGAGAAGTGAGAAAAATAGGCCAAGACCTCCATGTTCAAAAGCTTGAAGCTGGACGCTGGCTTGCAACTGAAGTAGATGGCTGGGAAATGACATCTATTCTGGCAAAACAACTTGGAGCCATTGGCACTTATCGAACCAAAAAAGAAGGTGGATTTACCTATATGGTAATCACAAAAGCTGAATGGGTTTCTAAGAGTAAAGTCAGATCATTTTTTGGCTTATAACTGATATCCAAAATATTTGGATAGATCACTAATCTAACGAGGCGTCTTTCAAAGCATCGATAAGCTTTGCTAAATAGGGGGTAGTTTGGGAACCCCGACCATTAACTTAACTCACTAATAATATCTAGAAAGAGTTGAAACTTAGAAAGTAATGAAGCATTTAATCTACTAAATTATAAGAATATGTAACGTGTCATGTGTGTAATTAAGTGTATACTTTCAATATATTGATATCTGCCATGGCGGTATACAACTATGCAAAATTACCCGAAACTTTCTAACCAGCCTTTAAAACTCGTTCTTGCTGAGTTTCGATTTTCAGCAGTAATGGGAATAGAAAAGTATATTTCAGAACTTCAAGAAATACTTAGGCCGGATTATCCAACCCCAGCTTCAGGCAAAGAACAACTTGTAGAGGTACAGCCCACAGGAATTAATCTCTCTAATGTTGATAATTGGTCTTTTATTTCTATGGACAAAAAAAGTGCGATCAACATCAACCAACATAGGTTAGTTTATCTTACGTCCGACTATCCTAGGTTCGAAGGTTTTTCCAGCAAATGTGAGGAAGCACTGAAGACTCTTCAGGAGGTCGTTAAACCAGGTTTAATTGAACGGATTGGACTTAGGTACAGCGACTTAATACTTATAGATGAGGGCGAAAATATTGCAGATTTTGTAGACTCTAGTCTTGCACCATCTGGTAAATTAGAGGTTATTGGGGATCTTCAACAACAAAGAAACGAGTACTATATATTGGCTGATAGCGGTGGTTTGTTCATTAGAACTCTATATGGAAAACACAACCTAAGCTGCCTTCCAGATATACATGGCCTACCAATCCGCATAGAATCTGAAGACGAACCAAGTGAAAGAATGGTTTTAGACTTTGATCATTTCTGGGAATCTAAAGGAGAATCTATTGAGTTTGAAACTCAAAAAATTCTAGATTTATTAGAATCACTTCACAAGACGTCAAGAGACGCGTTTTGGAATGTTACTACTGATTTTGCGAGGAAAGAAAAATGGTTATAGCAGATCTTAATACTTTTGAATATTTCGAACTATCCAGTAGTGGCAGCTCGAGATATGTTAACCCACCAGCTATCTATAGGACGCTTTCAGATAATGAGCTACCGAAGGGAGGCAACTTTTATAATGGATCTGGCGGGAAATTTAGTTTTTTTGAATCGTCATATACTGGATCCAAGACTACCATTTCAGCTACAGAAGAAAGCTATAGTTTACCGAAAGCTCTAGAGGAAATAATGCGCACGTTCGACCTATTTCCAGCCGAGCTAGCACAAGCCCTAAAGGTTAAAAGCAGGAAGACGATATATAACTGGATTAATGGAGAAGCTTCGCCGAGAAAAGGTGCTATTGAAAGAATTTTTGAGCTATTAATGATTGCAAGAGCGTGGGAGCAGTTAGCCATGCCATCTAGCAAGGAGTTACTTCACACACCCATTTTGGAAGAAGAAAGTCTTTTAGATTTGATATCATCTGATAAGTTAGATAAAGAAAGAATATTGTTCGCTGGTTCAAGGGCTCAACTTTTTGCCTCTCCTAACAAAAGCATACGCGACCCTTTCGCATAATGGTCTAGAGAAACTCAAGTGACTATAAGTATTTTGGAAGCTTCTGGTTGGCGACAAGGGTCGATAGTAGATCAAAGCGATACGGAAACTATTCTTAAGCAAAGTCACCTAGATTTGGATGACAGGCCTA